>NZ_JBHWBP010000001.1:0-177213 GCF_042735575.1 Streptomyces sp. NPDC059564
GCCCCGGATCCACCACCTGGATCCGGGCCCCTTCCGCGTACCGCGCTCGACCGGGCCTAGTTGGGAAGCGTGAGCACCATCCCCGGGTGGATCAGGTCGGGGTTGGACCCGACGACCGCCCGGTTCATGGCGTAGAGCTCGCGCCAGCGGCCCTCGTTGCCCAGCTCGTGGCGGGCGATCGCGGACAGCGAGTCCCCCGGCTTGACCGTGTACGTGCGCTTCTTCGCGACGGGTGCCTTGGGCCGCGCCGGTACGGCCTTGTGCGCGGCCGACGTCGGGCTGGGCGACGCGGGAGCGTGCGCCGAGGGCGCGGGCGGCGTCGGCCGGTGCGCCGGGGCCGCCGGCGGCTTGGGCGGCACGGGTACGGCCTTGTGCGCGGCCGACGCCGGGCTGGGCGACGCGGGAGCGTGCGAGGGCTTGGGCGGTGCGGCCGCGGCCATGCGCTCGGCGGCCGCCCTGGTGGCAGCGGCGGCGTCGGTGTACTTGCCGCCCATCTCGGAGGGCGCGTTCGGCCCGGCGGGCGCCGACCCGGGCGACGTCCCCGCCGCGGCCTGCTGCTCCACCTGCTCCTTCACCTTCTCGGCGGCCTCGTGTTCCTTCTTCTTGTCGGACTTCAGGAAGTCGAAGAGTCCCATGTGCGTACGCCTCCGGCGTGGTGTTGCCCCCCGGGCTCGGTGCCTCCACCCACTGTCGGACACCCGGGCCCGCCCGGCCCCGCGACAGGGCCGTCCGGGGGACCCCGCCGCGGCTACTGGCGGGCGCGGCGGGCCGGTCGGGCGCTCTCGGAAGGCACCGCGAGGGCGTCCGCCGCGAGCAGTCTCAGCGCCCGCAGGAGGGCGTCGCGGTCGGTCCCGGAGAGCGAGCCGAGGGCGTCGGCGTGCACCCCGTCCACGATCCGGGTGCTCTCGGCGGCGACCCGGGCGCCCTTTTCGGTGACGGCGATGATCCGGGCCCTGCGGTCGGTGCTGGAGGGCCGCCGTTCGGCCAGGCCCGCCTTCTCCAGGGCGTCGACGGTCACGACCATCGTCGTCTTGTCCATGTCGCCGATCTCGGCGAGCTGGATCTGGGTCCGCTCCTCCTCGAGCGCGTGCACGAGAACGCAGTGCATCCGGGCCGTCAGCCCGATCTCGCCGAGGGCCGCGGCCATGCGGGTGCGCAGGACGTGGCTGGTGTGGTCCAGGAGGAAGGACAGGTCGGGCTCGGTGCGTGCGGTCGCCATGGCGGTCATGACCCCAGCCTAACAACTAGGTCCGAGAAATATAGTCTGCAACAAAACCATCTGCTACGGTCGCACCAGTCGCCGGATACGACGACCTCCCGCCTCATCGCGACCGGAGATACCGATGTCCGCCTCCACCCACGCCCCCGCCGCCACCCCGGCACCCCCCGCACCCCCCGCACCCGCCGCGGCCCCCGCCCCCCGGCTCCGCTCGCGCTGGACCGCCCTCGCCGTGCTGTCCACCGGCATGCTGATGACGGTCCTCGACGGCAGCATCGTCACCGTGGCCATGCCCGCCATCCAGAGCGACCTGGGCTTCTCCCCCGTCGGCCTCAGCTGGGTGGTGAACGCCTACCTGATCGCCTTCGGCAGCCTGCTGCTGCTCGCCGGCCGCCTCGGCGACCTGATCGGCCGCAAGCGGATGTTCCTCGCGGGCACCGCCGTCTTCACGGCCGCCTCCCTGCTGGCCGGCCTCGCGAGCTCCCCCGCCCTGCTGATAGCCGCCCGGTTCCTCCAGGGCGTGGGCAGCGCGATGGCCTCCGCCGTCAGCCTCGGAATCCTGGTCACCCTCTTCAAGGAACCCCGCGAACGCGCCCGGGCCATCGCCGTCTTCTCCTTCACCGGCGCGGCCGGAGCCTCCCTCGGCCAGGTCCTGGGCGGGATCCTCACCGATGCCCTGGACTGGCACTGGATCTTCTTCATCAACCTGCCCATCGGTCTGGCCGCCCTGCTCGCCGCCCTCCCCGCCCTGCCCGCCGACCGGGGGCTCGGACTGCGCGCCGGAGCCGACGTGACGGGCGCGGTCCTGGTCACCGCTGGGCTGATGCTGGGCATCTACGCCGTCGTCCGCGTCGAGGAGTTCGGCTGGACCTCCGCGCACACCCTCGGCCTGGGCGCGCTCTCCCTCGCCCTCCTCGCCGCCTTCGCCGTCCGCCAGACCAAGGCCCGCACTCCGCTGATGCCGCTGCGGATCCTGCGCTCCCGCACCGTGGCCGGCGCGAACCTGGTCCAGATGCTGATGGTGGCCGCGCTGTTCTCCTTCCAGGTCCTGGTCGCCCTCTACCTCCAGCGGGTCCAGGGCTACGGAGCCGCCGCGACCGGCCTCGCGATGCTGCCCGCCGCGCTGTCCATCGGAGCCGTCTCCCTCGGCGTCTCGGCCCGCCTGAACGCCCGCTTCGGCGAGCGCGCCGTACTCCTCGCGGGGCTCGGGCTGTTGACCGCCGGCCTCGGCCTGCTGACCCGGCTGCCGGTGCACGCCGACTACGTCACCGACCTGCTGCCCGTGATGCTGCTGGCCGCCGGCTTCGGCCTGGCCCTGCCGGCGCTCACCACCCTGGGCATGTCCGGCGCGGACGAGCGGGACGCCGGTCTGGCCTCGGGCCTGTTCAACACCACCCAGCAGATCGGCATGGCCCTCGGCGTGGCCGTCCTGTCCACCCTGGCCGCGTCCCGCACCGAGTCCCTGACGGCGGCGGGCAGCACCCCGGCCGAGTCCCTCACCGGCGGCTACCACCTCGCCTTCACCGTCGGCGCCGCCCTCCTCCTGACGGCCACCGCCCTGGCGGCCACCCTCCTCCGCCGCCCCCGCACCCACTGAGACCCGTAACGCAAAAGACCCCCCGACCGGCGTTTCCGCTGGTCAGGGGGTCTTTGAATGTGGAGCCTAGGAGATTCGAACTCCTGACATCTGCCTTGCAAAGGCAGCGCTCTACCAACTGAGCTAAGGCCCCGAACAACTGGACGCGACCGTCCCCCGTGAGGGAGCGGGCGTTCCGCAGGACAGCGTACCCGGTGTACCCCCTCATCCCGCAAAATGATAGGGACTCCCGCCCCGCGACCACGCTCCGTAAGATGCTCGCGAGGTTCGCACCAGCGAAGGGGAGTAGTCAGAGTGGACGCAGTACAGCAAGAGGCCACGGCCAGAGCCAGGGAACTCCAGCGCAGTTGGTACGGGGAGCCGCTCGGCGCTCTGTTCCGGCGGCTCATAGATGACCTCGGCCTCAACCAGGCCCGCCTCGCTGCCGTCCTCGGGCTGTCGGCGCCGATGCTGTCCCAGCTGATGAGCGGGCAGCGCGCCAAGATCGGTAACCCGGCCGTCGTCCAGCGGGTCCAGGCCCTCCAGGACCTCGCCGGGCAGGTCGCGGACGGAAGCGTCAGCGCGGCCGAGGCCACCGACCGGATGGACGAGATCAAGAACACCCAGGGAGGCTCCGTCCTCAGCAACAGCGGCCAGACCACGCCGAGTTCCGGCGCGCCCACCGTCAAGCGGGTCGTCCGCGAGATCCAGTCGCTGCTGCGGTCGGTCTCCGCGGCCGGGGACATCATCGACGCGGCGGACTCCCTCGCACCCAGCCACCCGGAACTGGCAGAGTTCCTCAGGGTGTACGGCGCGGGCCGCACCGCCGAGGCGGTGGCCCACTACGAGGCCCACCAGAACTGACACACACGCGTGAACGGGGGACGGCGCAGCGATGGGTGAGGTCTTCGCCGGCCGGTACGAACTGATCGACCCGATCGGACGGGGCGGGGCGGGCGCCGTCTGGCGGGCGTGGGACCACCGCCGCCGCGGGTACGTCGCCGCGAAGGTGCTCCTGCAGAGCGATGCCCATGCCCTGCTGCGCTTCGTGCGCGAGCAGGCCCTGCGCATCGACCACCCGCACGTGCTGGCCCCGGCCAGCTGGGCGGCGGACGACGACAAGGTCCTGTTCACCATGGACCTGGTCGCCGGCGGCTCCCTCGCCCATGTGATCGGGGACTACGGGGCCCTGCCGCCCCGTTTCGTGTGCGCGCTGCTCGACCAGCTCCTGTCGGGGCTGGCGGCGGTGCACGCGGAGGGTGTCGTCCACCGCGACATCAAACCGGCCAACATCCTGATGGAGGCCACCGGAACCGGGCGGCCGCACCTGCGGCTGTCCGACTTCGGGATCTCGATGCGCAAGGGCGAGCCCCGGCTGACCGAGACCGATCTGGTCGTCGGCACTCCGGGGTACTTCGCACCCGAGCAACTGAGGGGCGCCGAGCCCGACTTCCCCGCCGACCTCTACGCCGTGGGGCTCGTCGCGCTGTACCTGCTGCGGGGCCGGAAGCCCGACGCGGCCGCCCTGGCCCGGCAGTTCCCCGCCCAGGGGGTCCCCGAGGCTCCGGAGGGGGTCCCCGCGCCCTTGTGGGGCGTGATCGCGAACCTCCTGCACCCGGACCCCCGGAGCCGTTTCCGGACCGCCACAGGGGCGCGCAAGGCCCTTGCCGAGGCGGCCCAGTTGCTACCGCCGCCCGCGCCGGACGAGGATCCGGTGGAGGTGTTCGACCAACTCGGGCCGCTCCCCGCCGGTTTCGGCCCCGAGGGCCCGCTGGGCACCCCCGCCGCGGCGCCGGAGCCGACGCACCCGCCGGCCCCGTCCCCCTCGCCGACCCAGCAGCCGTCGCAGCCGTCGCAGCCCTCCCGGCCCTCCGGCGCCGCCGGTGCGTTCGGGCCGCCGCCGCCCGGGTACGGCCCCGAGCCGACGGACGGCTTCCACCTGGCGCCGCCGGCAACCCCGGCAACCCCGACGGCGCCGACGACCCCGGTCCCGGAGGCCCCGCCCCGCCCCGGCCGCCGCGTCCCGCCGCCCCCCGCCAAGGTCACCGCCGGGATCCTCACGGCGGCGCTGCTCTGCTTCGCCACCGCCGTCTGGGCGCTGACCCGGATCTAGCCGGTGGCGGTGCGCCGGGCCAGCAGCATCCAGCCCCCGAGCCCGAGCAGCAGCAGCGCCCCCGCCCCGAAGCCGGCGCCCGCCACGGTCCGCATCACGGAGCGGGAGTCCTCCCGCGCGACGGCCTCGGGGACGGTGAGCCCCTCCTTCGCGGCGGCCCGCTCGGCGGCTCCGACCCCGAACCCGGCGGCCGCCAGGCCCTCCCGGTACGCGGGCTCCGCGGCCGGGGTCCCGCCCACGTCCACCCGTAGCGTCAGCGGCACCGGCGAGGCGTCCTCGGTGAACTCCCCGACCTTCCCGCCCAGGGTGACGGCCAGGTAGTACCAGCCGGCCACGCGCAGGGACCGTACGCCGGTCTGGTCGGAGAAACGGTTCGCGTACGCCACCGGCGCGGTCACCGGCAGGGTCACGGCGGCCTGTTGCCCGTCGTACGAGGTGTCCTTGGACTCCACGAGCCCGCGGTACGGGGTGTACAGCGAGACGGTCAGCCCGTCGGAGGCGGAGCCGTACTGCCGGGTCATACGGGCCTTCGCGATCTCGGCGCCGATCCCCAGCCGCTGCCCCCAGTCCACCGGGACCCGGTAGAACCGCGTCTGCCCGGGCCGCAGGTCGTCGCGCCACACCCCGGAGCCCACGGCCCGCGCGTCGTTGAAGCCGGTGCCTCCCGTACGGGCGACCGGGTCCGTGCCGGGCAGGGCGGGCGAGGCGGAGGGCAGGGCGGGCGGCGGGGAGACCGGCGCGCTGCCGCCGGCCGGGGCCGGTTCGCGCTGCACCAGGAGCTCCACCGGCCAGCCCGCCTGGGCGGAGTCCTTCGATGCCGTCCGGGTCACCTTCGCGTAGTACGTCCCCGCGCTCTGGCACTCGGAGTCCTCCTCCAGCCGCCGCTGCCCCACCGCCGCGAGCGGGACCGGGTCGTAGCCGAAGGTGTTGCGGCCCGGGTTGTACGGGCAGGCCCGGCCGGCGTTGGTCATGATCTCGACCTCGACCCCGTCGGAGTACCCGACCTTGCTCCCGGCGGGCGGGCGCAGCACGGCGGAGACGTACACGGTGGAGGCGTCGTCCAGGCCGAGCCGGTAGACGCGCTCACCCGGGGCGACGGTGTCCTCGTAGACCACGCCGGCGTCCAGCAGCGGGGCGTCCGCCGTCGAGGGCTTCCCCTCCACCCGGCGGGCACCCTCCGCCGCCCGGTAGCCCGGTACCGGCGACGCCGAGGGCCCGGCCTGCGCGTACGCGGCCCCCGGCAGCCAGACGGCGGCGAGTCCCGCCACCAGCCCGAAGGCCAGCCCGAGGCGCACGGCCCCGCCCCCGCCACGTCCCTGACGTCCCCGCGCCATCACACCCACCCCACGCCACGCGACCCGAGTTTTGCCAACGCAAGCAAAATCTTTGCAGAACAGAACTTTCTGCCACAGAACAGCACAAAGCCCCGGCAGCAGCGGCAGCCGGGGCTTCATGGAATCAAGCGGGTCTCACACACCGGAACCAGAGGGCACGGAGTCAGTAGCCTCCGTCCACAGGTCCTGCTCGGCGCGGTCCGCCTGGATCTGGCGGTACACGAGGAGCCCGCCGATGGCGGCCAGTGCGACCAGGAGCAGCTTCTTCACCGCGCGACCTCGTCTTTCGTTGACGTTGGGGACTTCTGGCGGCCAACAATACACACCGACCGATACCGATCGGTTACCTGGGAGCCCCTCAACTGGCCCAACGACAAAGACCCCCAGGCCTTGGGCCTGGGGGTCTTCGACACTGTGGGGCTAACAGGATTTGAACCTGTGGCCTCATCCTTATCAGGGATGCGCTCTAACCAACTGAGCTATAGCCCCATCCGCGCTGCGCGCTGACTCCTGAAGATTAGCGCACAGACGCGGTCGAGCCAAAATCGCCTTCTAGAGGGCGTCCGCGCAGGTCATTCGTCTTCGGCGAGCGTGAGCTCGACGCCGCCCACGAAGCCCGCCGACAGGTTGTAGATGAACGCGCCCAGCGTCGCCAGGGCCGTCATCAGCACCACGTCGATCACCGCGATCACCGAGGTGAAGATCAGCACGCGCGGCAGCGACAGGAACGACTGGAGGTCGAACCCGTTGCTCTCGTTGGAGCCGGTCGCCTCGCTGATGGTGCCGCCGACGGTCGAGAAGATGCCCATGGCGTCCATGACCATCCACAGCACCACCGACGCGATGACCGTGCACACGCCCAGCGCGATCGACAGCAGGAAGCTGACCTTCATCACCGACCACGGGTCGGCCTTGGCCACCCGCAGCCGCGCCTTGCGCGTCCTGGGCGCCGTACGGGTGCCCGGGCGGGCCCCCCGCTGCGCGCCGGGGCCGGTGGGGGCCGCGTAGGCCTGCGGAGGCTGGTACGGCTGCCCGCCCCGCTCCTGACCCGCGCCGGCGGCCTTCGCCTTCGGCTTGGACTTCGCGGCCGGCTGTGCTTCCGGCTGCGGCCCCCGGGTGTCCGTCACGGTTCCCCCCTGTCCACCGGTGGAGTCCGCGGCGGGGCCACGGGCACCGTCCTCTCCAGTCTTGGCCGGTCCGGCGCCCGTGGCTCCACTCACGCTTACTCCTCGTGCTCCCCAGCCGAAGGCTCGATGCCTTCAGCGGCCTCAGCGGCCTGTCCGTCGGCTGCCCCGGCCTCGATCTCTGTCTCGATATCGTCGACCTCGTCAGCTTCCTGACCGGCCTCGGCGTTACGAGCGATGCCGACCACGGCATCGCGCTTGCCCAGGTTGATCAGCTGGACGCCCATGGTGTCACGGCCCGTCTCCCTGACTTCGTTGACTCGCGTACGGATCACACCACCGCCGAGCGTGATGGCGAGAATCTCGTCCGTTTCGTCGACCACCAGCGCGCCGACGAGCGACCCGCGGTCCTCGACGATCTTCGCTGCCTTGATGCCCAGGCCGCCACGGCCCTGGACGCGGTACTCGTCCACGGCCGTCCGCTTGGCGTAGCCGCCGTCGGTCGCGGTGAAGACGAAGGTACCGGGCCGCACGACGCTCATCGAGAGCAGCTCGTCGCCCTCGCGGAAACTCATGCCCTTCACACCGGAAGTGGCACGGCCCATCGGGCGCAGCGCGTCGTCGGTCGCCGTGAAGCGGATCGACTGCGCCTTCTTGCTGATGAGCAGCAGGTCGTCCTCGGCGGACACCAGCTCGGCGCCGATCAGCTCGTCATCGCTGCCGTCCTCGGTCTCCCGGAGGTTGATGGCGATGACACCACCCGAACGGGGCGAGTCGTAGTCCTTGAGCGCCGTCTTCTTCACGAGGCCGCCCTTGGTGGCCAGGATCAGGTACGGCGCCGCGTCGTAGTCGCGGATCGCGAGGATCTGGGCGATCTTCTCGTCCGGCTGGAAGGCCAGCAGGTTCGCCACGTGCTGCCCGCGGGCGTCGCGGCCGGCGTCCGGGAGCTCGTACGCCTTGGACCGGTAGACGCGGCCCTTGTTCGTGAAGAACAGCAGCCAGTGGTGCGTGGTGGAGACGAAGAAGTGGTCGACCAGGTCGTCCTGCTTCAGCTTCGTGCCGCGCACGCCCTTGCCGCCGCGCTTCTGCGAGCGGTAGTCCTCGGTCTTGGTGCGCTTGACGTAGCCGCCGTGCGTGATGGTGACGACGATGTCCTCTTCGGCGATCAGGTCCTCCATGGACATGTCGCCGTCGAAGGGCACCAGCTTGGAACGCCGGTCGTCGCCGAACTTCTCGACGATCGCCGCCAGTTCCTCGCTGACGATCGAGCGCTGCTTCTCCGGCGAGGCCAGGATCGCGTTGTACTCGTTGATCTTGGCCTGGAGCTCGTCGTGCTCGGCGACGATCTTCTGCCGCTCCAGGGCCGCCAGACGGCGCAGCTGCATCTCCAGGATCGCGTTCGCCTGGATCTCGTCGATCTCCAGCAGGCCCATCAGGCCCTCGCGCGCGATCTCGACCGTGTTGCTGCGCCGGATGAGGGCGATGACCTCGTCGATCGCGTCCAGCGCCTTGAGCAGGCCGCGCAGGATGTGGGCGCGCTCCTCCGCCTTGCGCAGGCGGAAGCGCGTGCGCCGGACGATGACCTCGATCTGGTGCTGCACCCAGTGGCGGATGAACGCGTCGATCGACAGCGTGCGCGGCACGCCGTCCACCAGCGCCAGCATGTTCGCGCCGAAGTTCGTCTGGAGGTCGGTGTGCTTGTAGAGGTTGTTCAGCACGACCTTGGCGACGGCGTCGCGCTTGAGCACGATCACCAGGCGCTGGCCGGTCCGGGACGAGGTCTCGTCGCGGACGTCGGCGATGCCGCCGATCTTGCCGTCCTTCACCAGGTCGGCGATCTTCTGCGCGAGGTTGTCCGGGTTGGTCTGGTACGGGAGCTCCGTGACCACCAGGCACTGGCGGTTCTGGATCTCCTCGACCTCCACGACCGCGCGCATCGTGATGGAGCCGCGTCCGGTCCGGTACGCCTCCTCGATGCCCTTGCGGCCCACGACCAGGGCGCCCGAGGGGAAGTCGGGGCCCTTGATCCGCTCCAGGAGCGCGTCGAGCAGCTCCTCGTGCGAGGCCTCCGGGTGCTCCAGCGCCCACTGGGCGCCGGCCGCGACCTCGCGCAGGTTGTGCGGCGGGATGTTGGTGGCCATACCGACGGCGATACCGGCGCTGCCGTTGACCAGCAGGTTCGGGAAGCGCGCCGGCAGGACCGTGGGCTCCTGGTTGCGGCCGTCGTAGTTGTCCGTGAAGTCGACGGTCTCCTCGTCGATGTCCCGGAGCATCTCCATGGCCAGCGGCATGAGCTTGCACTCGGTGTAGCGCATCGCGGCGGCCGGGTCGTTGCCCGGGGAGCCGAAGTTGCCGTTGCTGTCCACCAGCGGCATGCGCATCGACCACGGCTGGGCCAGGCGGACCAGGGCGTCGTAGATGGAGCTGTCGCCGTGCGGGTGGTACGTACCCATGACGTCACCGACGACGCGGGCGCACTTGTAGAAGCCCTTCTCGGGCCGGTAGCCGCCGTCGTACATCGCGTACAGCACGCGGCGGTGGACGGGCTTGAGGCCGTCCCGTACGTCGGGCAGCGCGCGCGAGACGATGACGGACATCGCGTAGTCGAGGTAGGAGCGCTGCATCTCCGTCTCGAGCCCGACGGGCTCGATGCGCAGCACGGGCTGCTCCTCCGCGGGATTCTCGGCGGTGGGGGTGGTTTCGTCGGCCATTGCTGGTCAGAAGTCCTTTCAGGCGGTCAGCGGAGGCCGACTCAGATGTCGAGGAACCGAACGTCCTTGGCGTTGCGCTGGATGAAGGAGCGCCGTGCTTCGACGTCCTCGCCCATGAGCACGGAGAACAGGTCGTCGGCCTGCGCCGCGTCGTCCAGGGTGACCTGGCCGAGCACGCGGTGGTCCACGTCCATGGTGGTGACGCGCAGTTCCTCGGCGTTCATCTCGCCCAGACCCTTGAAGCGCTGGATCGAGTCTTCCCTGATCCGCTTGCCGTTCTGCTTGCCCAGCTCGACCAGGGCGTCGCGCTCGCGGTCCGAGTACGCGTACTCGAAGTCGTCGCGGCCCCACTTGATCTTGTAGAGCGGCGGGCGCGACAGGTAGACGTGCCCGGCCTCGACCAGCGGGCGCATGAAGCGGAAGAGGAAGGTCAGCAGCAGGGTGTTGATGTGCTGGCCGTCGACGTCGGCGTCCGCCATCAAGATGATCTTGTGATAGCGGAGCTTGGCGATGTCGAAGTCCTCGTGCACACCGGTGCCGAAGGCGCTGATCAGCGCCTGGACCTCGGTGTTCTGGAGGATCTTGTCGATGCGCGCCTTCTCGACGTTCAGGATCTTGCCGCGGATGGGCAGGATGGCCTGGTACATCGGGTTGCGGCCGGACTTCGCCGAGCCGCCGGCGGAGTCACCCTCGACGATGAAGATCTCGCACTTGGTCGGGTCGTTCGACTGGCAGTCGGACAGCTTGCCCGGCAGCGAGGCGCTCTCCAGCAGGCCCTTGCGGCGCGTCAGGTCGCGGGCCTTGCGGGCCGCGACGCGCGCCGTGGCCGCCTGGATCGACTTGCGGATGATGTCCGCGGCCTCGACCGGGTTGCGGTCGAACCAGTCGTTCAGGTGCTCGTGGACGACCTTCTGCACGAAGGTCTTGGCCTCCGTGTTGCCCAGCTTGGTCTTCGTCTGGCCCTCGAACTGGGGCTCGCCCAGCTTGACCGAGATGATCGCCGTCAGACCCTCGCGGATGTCCTCGCCGGCGAGGTTGTCGTCCTTCTCGCGGAGCAGCTTCTTGTCGCGCGCGTAACGGTTCACCAGACCCGTCAGCGCGGCCCGGAAGCCCTCCTCGTGCGTACCGCCCTCGTGCGTGTGGATCGTGTTCGCGAAGGAGTAGACCCCCTCCGTGTACTGCGAGTTCCACTGCATCGCGATCTCGACCGAGAGCATGCGCTCCTTGTCCTCGGCCTCGACGTCGATGACGGTCGGGTGGATCAGCTCGCCCTTGCGCGAGTTGAGGTACTTCACGAAGTCGACGATGCCGCCCTCGTAGTAGTACTTCACCGTGCGCGCGGTGGGCTCGGCCGTGTCCGCCTCGGGGTCGTCGGCGCCGACGGTCGCCTTCGCCGACTCGCGCTCGTCGGTCAGCGTCAGGGTCAGGCCCTTGTTGAGGAAGGCCATCTCCTGGAAGCGCCGCGACAGCGTCTCGAAGGAGTACTCGGTCGTCTCGAAGATGTCGCCGTCGGCCCAGAACGTCACGGACGTGCCGTGCTCGTCGGTCTCCTCGTTCTTGGCGAGGGCCGCCGTCGGGACACCGAGCTTGTAGTCCTGGGTCCAGCGGTAGCCGTCGGTCTTGACCTCGACCGCGACCTTGGTCGACAGGGCGTTCACGACGGACACGCCCACACCGTGCAGACCGCCGGAGACGGCGTAGCCGCCGCCGCCGAACTTGCCGCCCGCGTGCAGGACCGTCAGGACGACCTCGACCGCCGGCTTCCCCTCGGACGGCACGATGCCGACCGGGATGCCACGGCCGTTGTCGATGACCCGCACACCGCCGTCGGCGAGGATGGTCACGTCGATGGTGTCCGCGTGCCCGGCCAGGGCCTCGTCGACCGAGTTGTCCACCACCTCGTACACGAGGTGGTGCAGCCCGCGCTCACCGGTCGAGCCGATGTACATGCCTGGCCGCTTGCGGACCGCGTCCAGGCCCTCGAGGACCTGGATCGCGCTGGCGTCGTACGAGGCGGTTACCCCGCCGTTCTCGCCGGCTGTGGACTGGTTGTCGTTGGGGTTGCCGGAATCGGCCACGAAGCGCCCTTTCTGGCACAGCACAGGCCGTACTCCGGGCCAGCAGGCATGCAAGCAGGAGCGGCTGCGTCGATCTGCGTTGTCAGCGTGTATCAGCGAATCCCGCAAGCGGGCGGGATTGTCTTCAGTCTACCGGTACCACGGACATGAATGGGGGTTTGCCGGTACCTGAGTCCGCATGTGCCGCCCTGAACCTCCACTCTCCGACTCCCCATATCCGGGGAGGGGCTCAAAGTGGCTCACGCGGGCATCCAGCGCTTCGGCCTGTCAACCCGCGGCTACCGTGAGGGACACCACCCGGGGCGGGGGTCGCACGGCGCGGCCGGGTGCGGCGGAGAAGGCCGGAACCCGTGCCCGCGGCGCGGGCCCCGCCTCACCCGTAGGTGTCGCCCGGACCCGTGCTGCCGGGGCTGCGCCACGGCCCGTACCGCTTCGGCCGGCCGCCGGGGCCCTGCACCTTGATCAGCCGGACCGTGCCCTGCCCCAGGTCCGCGTTGAGCCGCGCCACCAGCTGCGGGGCCAGCAGCTTCAGCTGGGCGGCCCAGGCCGAGGAGTCGCACCGTACGAGGAGCTCACGGTCCTCGTAGCGCTCCGGTTCGCAGTGCGCCGCGATCTCCGGGCCGACGATCTCCGCCCAGCGCTCCATCACCCCGGCCACCGCGATCGGCATCTCCCAGCCGCGTTCCGTACGCAGCCGGTCCAGGGCCGCCATCAGCGGCATCGGGTCCCGGCCGTCCGCGCGGGCGCCGGAGCGCAGGCCCGGCTGCTGCTGGCGCTTGCGCCCGTTCACCGCGTTGCCGCGGGCCCGGGCCTGTTCGCGGGCGGCGGCCAGCGCCTGCCGCGCCAGGTCCACCCCGGAGGGTTCCGGGGCCTTGGGCTTGTCCTGCCCGCTCTCGCCCGCGCTCACAGCCGGGTCACCTCACCGCCGGACACCGCGAACCGGGTGCCCGCCAGGACGCCCGGAACGTCGTCGTCCACCGCCGCCGTCACCAGGACCTGCTCGCCCGGGGCCACGAGTTCCGCGAGGCGCTCGCGGCGGCGCGCGTCCAGCTCCGCGAAGACGTCGTCCAGGATCAGCACCGGCTCGGACCCCTCGGAGCGCAGCAGCTCGTACGAGGCCAGGCGCAGGGCCAGCGCGTACGACCAGGACTCGCCGTGGCTCGCGTACCCCTTGGCCGGGAGGTCGCCCAGGCGCAGCAGGACGTCGTCGCGGTGCGGGCCCACCAGGGTCACGCCCCGCTCGATCTCCTGCTTGCGCACCTCCGCCAGGGCCGCCAGCAGGACCTCGTACAGCGCCTCGCGGGTGCGGGCCTCGCCGCTGTCGACCGGCTCGCCGGCCGAGGACTTGTACGCGAGCCCGAGCGGGCCGCCGCCGGGCGCGAGCTGCTCGTACGCCTTGTCGGCGAGCGGCAGCAGGGTCGCGATCAGGTCGAGGCGCTGCGCGAGGAGCTCGGCCCCGGCGCGGGCCAGGTGCTGGTCCCACACGTCGAGGGTGGACAGGTCCATGGACCGGCCGCCGTGGCGGCGGGCCATCGCGGCGGACTTCAGCAGGGTGTTGCGCTGCTTGAGGACGCGTTCGTAGTCGGAGCGGACGGCCGCCATGCGCGGGGAGCGGGCCGTGACGAGCTCGTCGAGGAAGCGGCGGCGCTCGCCCGGGTCGCCCTTGACCAGGGCCAGGTCCTCGGGGGCGAACAGCACGGTGCGCACGATTCCCAGCACGTCACGGGGTCTGACCTGCGAGGACCGGTTGATCCGGGCGCGGTTGGCGCGGCCGGGGTTCAGCTCCAGCTCGACCAGCTGCTGGCGCTCGCCGTGGATGACGGCGGCGCGGACGATCGCCCGGTCCGCGCCCATCCGCACGAGCGGGGCGTCGGAGGAGACCCGGTGGCTGCCGAGGGTGGCCAGGTAGCCGATGGCCTCGACGAGGTTCGTCTTCCCCTGGCCGTTGGGCCCCACGAAAGCCGTGACGCCCGGGGCGAGGGGAACCTCGGCCCGGGCGTACGAGCGGAAGTCGGCCAGTGAGAGATGCGAAACGTGCATACGGCGCCGACCTCCCCCGGCTTCCTGCTGCTGTGCTGTGCTGCTCGGTACTTCAGTACTTCAGTACCGCTGTACCGCTGTACCGCTGTACTGCGGTGGTGCTGTGTGGCTCTGGTGCTGTGGTGTTACTTCTTCTCGACCGCGTGGCCGCCGAACTGGTTGCGGAGCGCCGCGATCATCTTCATCTGCGGCGAGTCGTCCTGGCGCGAGGCGAAGCGGGCGAACAGCGAGGCGGTGATCGCCGGCAGCGGCACCGCGTTGTCGATCGCGGCCTCGACCGTCCAGCGGCCCTCGCCGGAGTCCTGCGCGAAGCCGCGCAGCTGCTCCAGGTGCTCGTCCTCGTCCAGCGCGTTGACGGCCAGGTCGAGCAGCCAGGAACGGATGACCGTCCCTTCCTGCCAGGACCGGAACACCTCGCGGACGTCGGTGACCGAGTCCACCTTTTCGAGCAGCTCCCAGCCCTCGGCGTAGGCCTGCATCATGGCGTACTCGATGCCGTTGTGGACCATCTTCGCGAAGTGGCCCGCGCCGACCTTGCCGGCGTGTACGGCGCCGAAGTCACCCTCGGGCTTGAGGGCGTCGAAGACCGGCTGGACGGCGGCGACGTGCTTCTCCTCGCCGCCGTACATCAGCGCGTAGCCGTTCTCCAGGCCCCAGACGCCGCCGGAGACGCCGCAGTCGACGAAGCCGATGCCCTTGGCCTTCAGCTCCTCGGCGTGCTTCTCGTCGTCGGTCCAGCGGGAGTTCCCGCCGTCCACGACGATGTCGCCGGGGGAGAGCAGCTCCGCCAGCTCGTCGACGGTGGACTGCGTCGCCGCGCCCGCCGGGACCATCACCCACACCACGCGGGGGGACTGCAGGCTGTCCACAAGCTCCCGCAGGCTGTGGACATCGGCGAGGTCCGGGTTGCGGTCGTATCCGATGACGGTGTGGCCTGCGCGGCGGATGCGCTCGCGCATGTTGCCGCCCATCTTGCCGAGACCGACGAGACCGAGCTCCATCAGGTGCTTCCTTACGCGTTGTGGCCGTCTTTGCCTGTGCGGGGGCTCCCCGGGTTCGGGGGTCGCCCACCGGGTCCGAGCCTACGCCGGGCCGCGGGGCGGGGCCCGCTCCGTACGACGGCGGGCCCGGCCCCCGCAGGCTGCGAGACCGGGCCCGGCGTCGGTGTGCGCGGGGGCGTCAGCCGGAGAGGCGCACCGGCATGATCAGGTACTTGTACGCCTCGTCGGCCTCGGCGTCGACGGCCGGACGGCCGCTGAGCAGCGCGGGCTTGGTGGAGGTGGTGAAGCTGAGCTGCGCGGCCGGCGAGTCGATCGCGCTCAGGCCGTCCAGCAGGAAGGTCGGGTTGAAGGCGATCGAGATGTCGTCGCCCTCCAGCTTCGCGTCGACGCGCTCCACAGCCTGTGCATCGTCGCTGGAGCCCGCTTCCAGGATGAGGACGCCCTGCTCGAAGCTGAGGCGGACCGGCGTGTTGCGCTCGGCGACCAGGGCCACGCGCTTGACGGCCTCGACGAACGGGGCGGTCTCGATCACCGCGACGGAGTTGAACTCGGTCGGGAAGAGCGTGCGGTACTTCGGCAGGTCGCCTTCGAGCAGGCGGGTGGTGGTGCGGCGGCCCGCGCCCTCGAAGCCGATCAGGCCCTCGCCCTTGCCGGAGCCGGAGAGCGCCAGGGTGACGGTGTCACCGCTGGTCAGCGACTTGGCGGTGTCCAGCAGGGTCTTCGCGGGCACCAGGGCCACGGCGGAGGCGTCCGGGTTCTCCGGCTTCCACAGGAACTCGCGGACCGCGAAGCGGTAGCGGTCGGTGGAGGCCAGGGTGACGCGGTCGCCCTCGATCTCGATGCGGACACCGGTCAGGACGGGCAGCGTGTCGTCGCGCCCGGCGGCGATGGCGACCTGGGCGGCGGCGGAAGCGAAGACCTCACCGGGCACGGTGCCGGTCGCGGTGGGCATCTCCGGCAGGGCCGGGTACTCCTCCACAGGCAGGGTGTGGAGTGTGAACCGCGAGGAGCCGCAGACCACGGTCGCCCGTACACCGTCTGTGGAAATCTCCACCGGGCGGTTGGGGAGGGCGCGGCAGATGTCCGCGAGGAGCCGGCCGGAGACCAGGACGGTGCCGTCCTCCTCCACGTCCGCCTCGACGGAGACGCGGGCCGAGACCTCGTAGTCGAAGCCGGAGAGGGACAGGGTGCCCTCCTCGGCCTTCAGCAGCAGGCCCGCGAGTACGGGCACCGGCGGCCGGGCCGGGAGGCTGCGTGCAGCCCAGGCCACCGCCTCCGCGAGTACGTCGCGCTCCACCCGGATCTTCACCGGAACCGCCTCCTGCTGTTGCTCGCTCGTCTGCCGGCCTTCGTCGTCGGCTCGTCGATGCCTCGACCGATGCCGGGGACCAGTCTGACGTACGGCGCCGACAGTCGTCGCGGCTGGCGGTCAAGTCGGGAGCGAGGTGTCGGCGAGGGCGGACGACGAGTTGTGCACAGCTCCTGCTTGAAAACCGAAACCGGCCTACATCTCTATGGGGGTAGTAGTAGGGCCTGTGGAAACGGTGGATAAGCCCGTCTTCGCAGGTCAGCCCGCGTTTTTTATCCCCACACCCTGTGGGTGGCACCGGTGGACAACACGGTGTCTCTGTGGAGAACGAAAACTTCTGCACAGGCCGTCCCCAGACGACCCCCACTACTCCACAGGTGTGTCCCCAGCTTTTCCCCAGTCGTCCACACAGCAAACGTCGACATCCGTGTGACGGCTTTCACTCGGGGCGGTGACCGCAGGTGCCTTGTTGCCGAACAGTGGACAACGGTGTGGAGAACCCCTCGCGTCCTGTGCACAGGACGCGAGAACCTGTGAGTCTCCGGTGGACAGAGGAGTGGATGAGCCTGTGGATGAATATTCTGTCCACAGGCTGTGGATGAGCCTTGCGCACAAATACACAGGGGGCTGACCTGCCCTGATGGGCCCTCAACCTGCACCCCTGTGGACAGATTGTGGGCGACGCCGACTGTCCTCAGGCTGTGGACGGAAGAAAGTCGGCCAATCTGTGGATGACTTCCTCCCTCGGGGGCGTATTCGAACAGAGCAGGGGCGCACGGACGAAGAAGGGCGCCCCCGGTTGGATCCGGGAGCGCCCTGTCTGGGGGTTTGCCTGGGGGTTGAGTAGCCCCTGACGCCGCTGCCGGGGGCCGCCGTCAGCCGTTCTTGATGCGGTTCGTGAGCTCCGTGACCTGGTTGTAGATGGAGCGCCGTTCGGCCATCAGAGCGCGGATCTTGCGGTCGGCGTGCATGACGGTCGTGTGGTCGCGGCCGCCGAACTGGGCCCCGATCTTCGGCAGGGAGAGGTCGGTGAGCTCCCGGCACAGGTACATGGCGATCTGCCGGGCGGTCACCAGGACCCGGCTGCGCGAGGAGCCGCACAGGTCGTCCACGGTCAGCCCGAAGTAGTCGGCGGTGGCCGCCATGATGTCGCTGGCGGTGATCTCGGGCGCGCTGTCCTCGCCACCCGGGATCAGGTTCTTGAGGACGTCCTCGGTCAGGCCCAGGTCGACCGGCTGCCGGTTGAGGCTCGCGAAGGCCGTCACCCGGATCAGCGCCCCCTCCAGCTCGCGGATGTTGCGCGAGATGCGGGAGGCGATGAACTCCAGTACCTCCGGCGGGGCGTTGAGCTGCTCCTGGACGGCCTTCTTGCGCAGGATCGCGATGCGCGTCTCCAGCTCGGGCGGCTGGACGTCGGTGATCAGGCCCCACTCGAAGCGGTTGCGGAGCCGGTCCTCCAGGGTGACCAGCTGCTTGGGCGGCCGGTCGGAGGACAGCACGATCTGCTTGTTGGCGTTGTGGAGCGTATTGAAGGTGTGGAAGAACTCCTCCTGCGTCGACTCCTTGCTCGCGAGGAACTGGATGTCGTCGACCAGCAGGATGTCCATCTCGCGGTAGCGCTTGCGGAAGGCGTCGCCCTTGCCGTCGCGGATGGAGTTGATGAACTCGTTGGTGAACTCCTCGGAGCTCACGTACCGCACGCGGGTGCCGGGGTAGAGGCTGCGCGCGTAGTGCCCGATGGCGTGCAGCAGGTGCGTCTTGCCGAGGCCCGACTCCCCGTAGATGAAGAGGGGGTTGTACGCCTTCGCCGGAGCCTCGGCGACGGCCACCGCGGCGGCGTGCGCGAAGCGGTTGGAGGCGCCGATGACGAAGGTGTCGAAGAGGTACTTGGGGTTCAGCCGTGCGGTGGGCTCCAGCGGGCCCGAGGTGGAACCGCCGGACGGGGCCGGCGGCGCCGGGCGGCTGGGCGCCGGGCGCGGGGCGGGCTGCTCGTACTGCTGCTGCTCGTACGACTGCTGTTCGTACTTCTGCTGCTCGTATTTCTGTTGTTCGTACGAGCCCTGGTCATAGGAGTTCTGCTCGTAGCCGCCGGGATCCGGCTGCTGGAGGTAGCCGGGCTGCGGCGAGGCGTAGGGGTCGCGCTCGGGGAAACCGCCGAGGCGCGGCTGCTGCCAGCCGTAGTCGTCCTGCTGTCCGCCGCGGGGCCAGGCGCCGGGCTCCGGGCGCTGCTGCTGGTACTCCGGGTAGGCCGGGCGAGCCGTGGGGAGCTGGTCCTCGCCCGGACCGGTGTGGCCGCCGGGGCCGGTGTGACCGCCGGGGCGCTGGCCGCCGTACGGCTCGTAGCCCTCGCGCTGGCCGGATCCGGACGGGGGCTGCGGCGCGGGCTCGCCCGCGGAGTCGTCCACGGTGATGGCGATCCGGATGGGCCGGCCGCACTCACGGCTGAGGGCGTCGCTGATGAGCGGGGCGAGGCGGCCTTCGAGGACCCGCTTGCCCCATTCGTTGGGGACGGCGAGCAGGGCGGTGTCGGCCACGAGGGCCAGTGGCTGGCATCGTTCCACCCACTGCTTGTCCTTGGGCTCGATCCCCTGCTGCCCCTCCCCGAGCAGCTTCTCGAGCACGCGTGGCCACACTGCGGCAAGATCGGCAGGTACGTCAGCCACAGAGCACGCTCTCTCACAGGTCCCGGTCCCACGAATGTGTGGTTCTTTGGGACGGTCGGGACAAAAAATCCGGGATCACACAACGGTAGTCAGGCCGGTGGGTACGGTTCAAGTCGTTGTCCACAGCCTGTGCACAGTGTGGGGCAGGGCGGGCTCGGTTTGACCGGATGGCGTAGCCGCGCGTACCGTAACGAGGTCGAGTTGTCGATGGCTGCTGCCGCCTGCCTACCGATGGGCGAGATCACTGATTGTGATCGTTTAGCGGTGTCCACTCGGGCGAACACGCGAGTTCCTCGTGGGCGCACGGTGACAGCCAGGCGATGTAACGCCACACACGATTCATTCTCTGGAGCCCCCGAGTGAGCAAGCGCACCTTCCAGCCGAACAACCGCCGTCGTGCCAAGACCCACGGCTTCCGCCTCCGGATGCGGACCCGCGCCGGTCGCGCGATCCTGGCGAACCGTCGTGGCAAGGGCCGCGCCGCCCTTTCCGCGTAATAACGCGCAGGTCGTGACGTCGTGCTGTCTCCCGAAAATCGGCTGAGGCGGCGCGAGGACTTCGCGAGCGCGGTACGGCGGGGCAGGCGGGCAGGACGCCCCCTCCTCGTCGTCCACCTACGTACAAGCGGTGCAACGGACCCGCACGCGCCGGGGGAGATTGATCCCTCGCCGCGTGCGGGTTTCGTCGTCAGCAAGGCTGTCGGCGTCGCCGTCGTACGTAACCGGGTGAAGCGCCGTCTGCGCCATCTCGTACGCGACCGGCTGGCCCAGCTGCCCGCCGGTAGCCTGGTGGTGGTACGGGCCCTGCCCGGAGCGGGCGATGCCGGCGTAGACGAGCTGGCCCGTGACCTGGACGCCGCCTTGGCGCGGCTACTGGGAGGCGTGGCTCGATGAAGTACCCGCTGCTCGCTTTGATCAAGCTGTACCAGTGGACGATCAGTCCGCTGCTCGGGCCGGTGTGCCGCTATTACCCGTCGTGCTCGCACTACGGGTACGGGGCCATCGACCGGCATGGTGCGGTGAAGGGGACGGTTCTGACCGCCTGGCGGATCCTGCGGTGCAATCCGTGGTCCCCGGGTGGTGTGGATCATGTCCCACCCCGGAAACGCCCGCGTTGGCACGAGCAGCTGCGCAGTGCGTTGCGTAGATCTCGCAATGCTCAAGGAGCCTGATTAGTGGACACGATTGCCAGTCTGTTCAGCTTTATCACCACACCCGTGTCGTGGGTCATCGTCCAGTTCCACAGCCTGTACGGCGCGATCTTCGGCCCGGACAGTGGATGGGCCTGGGGCCTGTCCATCGTGTCCCTGGTGGTGCTGATCCGTATCTGCCTGATCCCGCTCTTCGTGAAGCAGATCAAAGCGACGCGGGGCATGCAGGCGCTCCAGCCGAAGATGAAGGCGATCCAGGAGCGCTACAAGAACGACAAGCAGCGCCAGTCCGAAGAGATGATGAAGCTGTACAAGGAGACGGGTACCAACCCGCTCTCCTCGTGCCTTCCCATCCTGGCGCAGTCCCCGTTCTTCTTCGCGCTGTACCACGTGCTCTCGGCCATCGCCAACGGCGAGACCATCGGCGTGATCAACCAGTCGCTGCTGGAGAGCGCCCGTCAGGCGCACATCTTCGGCGCCCCGCTGGCGGCGAAGTTCACGGACAGCGCCGAGAAGGTCGCCTCCCTGGGCGCCTCGATCACCGACGTGCGCATCGTGACCGCAGTCATGATCATCATGATGTCGCTGTCGCAGTTCTACACCCAGCGCCAGCTGATGCAGAAGAACGTCGACCTCTCGGTCAAGACGCCGTTCATGCAGCAGCAGAAGATGCTGATGTACATCTTCCCGCTGATCTTCGCGGTGATGGGCATCAACTTCCCCGTCGGTGTCCTCGTCTACTGGCTGACCACCAACGTGTGGACCATGGGCCAGCAGATGTACGTGATCAACCAGAACCCGACGCCGGGCAGCAAGGCGCAGGACCAGTACCTGACCCGCCTCCTGAAGCACGTCACCACCCACGGGGACGTCAAGGGCCGGGGCAAGAAGAAGATCGTCGCGGCGATCGTGGCCAAGGGCCCGGACCGCAACGACAACGAGCGGAAGTTCATCACCGCGCTCACCAAGCAGGGCATGGCCGCGCAGGCGGACGGCTCCGTGGTCAAGAGTGCCGAAGCGACCGCCGACGCGGACGCGGCGAGCGGCGGTGTCGCCACGAAGCGGCAGCAGCCGAAGCGGCAGACGAAGTCGAAGCGTCAGACACCCCCCAGCAAGCCCTCCAAGAAGTAAGAAGGAGTCCCTCCCGTGACGGAAGGCACCACCACCGCCGCCGCTGAGAGTGGCGACACCCTGACCCGCCTCGAGCAGGAGGGTGAGATCGC
Organism: Streptomyces sp. NPDC059564; assembly: GCF_042735575.1. Taxonomy (NCBI): domain Bacteria; kingdom Bacillati; phylum Actinomycetota; class Actinomycetes; order Kitasatosporales; family Streptomycetaceae; genus Streptomyces; species Streptomyces sp. NPDC059564. The sequence continues at coordinate 21,542 of NZ_JBHWBP010000001.1, forward strand.
GGCCGACTACCTTGAGGGTCTGCTGGACATCGCCGACCTGGACGGCGACATCGACATGGACGTCGAGGCCGACCGCGCCGCGGTGTCGATCGTGAGCGACTCCTCCAGCCGTGACCTGCAGAAGCTCGTGGGCCGCGACGGTGAGGTCCTGGAGGCCCTGCAGGAGCTGACCCGCCTGGCCGTGCACCGGGAGACCGGGGACCGCAGCCGGCTGATGCTGGACATCGCGGGCTTCCGGGCGAAGAAGCGTGAGGAGCTGGCGGCCCTGGGCGCCAAGGCCGCGGAGGACGTGAAGGCCTCGGGCGAGCCCCTGAAGCTGGCCCCGATGACCCCCTTCGAGCGCAAGGTCGTCCACGACGCCGTGGCGGCCGCCGGTCTGAAGAGCGAGTCCGAGGGCGAGGAGCCGCAGCGCTTCGTCGTTGTGCTCCCGGCCTGACCGGAACGTTGTGTGTCGGCCCCGTCTGTGTCGCAGGCGGGGCCGATGTTTGTAAGCCTGACAGTTGAACGGCACGGTATTGGCGTGAGCGGTTCTGTACGGAAGGACGGTCCCCGTGACGGAGGCAGCTGAGCTTCCCCCGGCGCCTGAAGAGGCGCGCGCGGTGTTCGGTGAGTTTTTCCCGGAAGCTGTGCGGTATGCGGAGCTGCTTGCGGATGCGGGGGTCAAGCGGGGCCTGATCGGGCCGCGCGAGGTTCCCCGGCTGTGGGAGCGGCACCTGCTGAACTGCGCGGTGCTCTCCGAGGTGGTGCCCCAGGGCGTCACCGTCTGCGACGTGGGCTCCGGCGCGGGCCTGCCCGGCATCCCGCTCGCACTGGTCCGCCGGGACCTGAAGATCACCCTGTTGGAGCCCCTGCTCCGCCGCACGAACTTCCTCCAGGAAGCCGTGGAGCTGCTGGGGCTGGACCACGTCACGGTGGTGCGCGGGCGGGCCGAAGAGGTCCTCGGCAAGGTCCAGCCGGTGCACGTGGTGACGGCCCGGGCCGTCGCTCCGCTCGACCGGCTGGCGGGCTGGGGCGTGCCGCTGCTGCGTCCGTACGGGGAGATGCTGGCGCTGAAGGGCGACACCGCCGAGGAGGAGCTGGTAGCGGCGAAGGTCGCACTCAGCAAGCTCGGTGTGGTGAAGACCTCGGTGCTCCACGTCGGCGAGGGCATCGTCGATCCCCTCTCCACCGTGGTCCGGGTAGAGGTCGGAGAAAGCCCCGGTGGGGTGAGGTTTGCGGCCAAGCGGGCTAAGGCGGCGCGCGTAGGGCGGACCCGCCGACGTCGTTGATCTTGTCGGTTTCGGGGTCATTGGGCCCTATAGGTATGGATTTCGGAGTGTCGTAGCGGCCTGAAGACTCCGTCCGGGCATCGTGTTTCACGTGAAACATCGCTCTCTGCTGCACGGAATCATCAGCCGCGGCCGTGCTGCTGCGGCCCCCCGTCACCGCAAGGCCGCGGGGGGTACGGAGTTGTCAACAACGGTGGATTCATCCACAGGAGTACGGGCCCCGCTGGTTCGCGACCCGGGTGACATGGCAGGCTCTGTTCATCGCGAGCCCGCTGCCGAGGAGAGTGACACCGTGCGGTCCGACGCCAACCTCGCGGGGCCGATGGCCGATCCGGTCCCCGGTCCCCGCTCTGAATCGCCGGGCGAGGATGTTTCACGTGAAACATTGCCTCCGCCCCTCGTCGACAACGACAACGAGGACACCCCGATCGGCCGAGCCGCCCAGCTCGCGGTCGAGGCCATCGGGCGGAGCGGTACCGCTCTGCCGAGGCCCCCGCAGACCCGGATCATGGTGGTGGCCAACCAGAAGGGCGGCGTGGGAAAGACCACGACGACCGTGAACCTGGCCGCCTCCCTTGCTCTGCACGGTGCGCGGGTCCTCGTGATCGACCTCGACCCGCAGGGCAACGCCTCGACGGCCCTCGGTATCGACCACCACGCGGACGTGCCGTCCATCTACGACGTGCTCGTGGACAGCCGGCCCCTGCTGGAGGTCGTCCAGCCCGTGGTGGACGTGGAAGGGCTGTTCTGCGCCCCCGCCACGATCGACCTCGCCGGCGCGGAGATCGAGCTGGTGTCCCTGGTGGCCCGCGAAAGCCGTCTCCAGCGCGCGATCCAGGCCTACGAGCAGCCGCTCGACTACATCCTGATCGACTGCCCGCCCTCCCTGGGCCTGCTGACCGTGAACGCCATGGTCGCGGGCGCGGAGGTGCTGATCCCGATCCAGTGCGAGTACTACGCACTGGAGGGGCTCGGCCAGCTGCTGCGCAACGTCGACCTGGTGCGGGCCCACCTGAATCCGAGCCTGCACGTCTCGACCATCCTGCTGACCATGTACGACGGCAGGACGCGGCTCGCCTCCCAGGTGGCGGACGAGGTGCGCACCCACTTCGGCAAGGAAGTGCTGCGCACGAGCATCCCGCGGTCGGTCCGCATCTCCGAGGCCCCGAGCTACGGGCAGACGGTCCTCACGTACGACCCGGGTTCCAGCGGCGCCCTCTCCTACCTGGAGGCGGCGCGGGAGATGGCCCTGCGGGGGGTCGGCATCCATTACGAAGCCCAGCACGCCCATCTGGGCACGGGCACGAACAGCACGCAGAGTGTGGCGGAGGGGATCCAGTGAGTGAGCGACGTAGGGGTCTGGGTCGGGGGCTCGGCGCGCTGATCCCGGCGGCCCCCCAGGAGAAGACGCCGGCGGTCGGTGCGGGGTCGACGTCCCCGTCGGCCTTGCCCGTAATGACGTCCGAGCGGGGCATCGCCGCGGCGAAGCTCGCTTCGCTGGCGCAGGCGGGGTCAACCACAGCGGCTGCCGCCGATGTTTCACGTGAAACATCCACGCCGGGCGCGAAGGCGGTTCTGCCGGAACAGGTGACCCCGGAGGCCGAAACGGTGGCGGGGGCGACGTTCGCCGAGCTCCCGCTGGATGCGATCACGCCGAACCCGCGCCAGCCGCGCGAGGTCTTCGACGAGGACGCGCTGGCGGAACTGGTGACCTCCATCCAGGAGGTGGGTCTGCTCCAGCCGGTGGTCGTCCGGCAGGCGAGCCCGGGCCGGTACGAGCTGATCATGGGTGAGCGCCGCTGGCGGGCCTGCCGCGAGGCCGGGCTGGAGCGCATCCCGGCGATCGTCCGGGCCACGGACGACGACAAGCTGCTGCTGGACGCGCTCCTGGAGAACCTGCACCGGGCGCAGCTGAACCCGCTGGAGGAGGCGGCCGCGTACGACCAGCTGCTCCAGGAGTTCAACTGCACGCACGATCAGCTGGCGGACCGGATCGGCCGTTCGCGTCCGCAGGTCTCGAACACTCTGCGGCTGCTGAGGCTTTCCCCCTCGGTCCAGCGCCGGGTGGCGGCGGGAGTGATCTCGGCGGGGCACGCGCGGGCGCTGCTGTCGGTGGACGACTCCGAGGAGCAGGACCGCCTCGCGCACCGGATCGTCGCCGAGGGGCTGTCGGTGCGTGCGGTCGAGGAGATCGTGACGCTGATGGGCTCGGAGCCCACCAGCACGGTGAAGCCGAAGGGCCCGCGTGCGGGAGCCCGGGTGGCTCCGGCGCTGAACGAGCTGGCGACGCGCCTCTCGGACCGCTTCGAGACCCGGGTGAAGGTGGACCTGGGTCAGAAGAAGGGCAAGATCACCGTCGAGTTCGCCTCGATGGAGGATCTGGAGCGGATCCTGGGGACCCTGGCGCCGGGCGAGGGCCGGGTACTGGAGCAGGGCCTTTCGGGGGAGTAGTTCCGACCGTCAGCGCACCCTGCCTCTTCGGGAGATGTCCACACTCGAAGATGCAGGGTGCAATGGTTACGATGCCGTTATGGGTCGTCGGCTGGTACCGCTCACGCTGGACAACCTCCAGGATCTGCCCAGGCGTTGCAGGAGCTGCGTGTTCTGGGAGCTGGACCCCGTCAGCGGCGACGCCGCCGTGAGGGCGGGCACCCCGGATCAGGAGAAGGAGGCGTGGATCTCCGCCGTCCTGCTGGACTGGGGTTCCTGCGGCCGGGTGGTCTACGTGGACGAGGTCCCGGTGGGCTTCGTGCTCTACGCGCCGCCGGCGTACGTGCCGCGTGCGGCTTCCTTCCCGACTAGTCCGGTGTCCCCGGACGCGGTCCAGCTCATCACGGCGTGGATCATGCCCGGGTACCAGGGGCAGGGTCTGGGGCGGGTGATGGTCCAGACGGTCGCGAAGGATCTGCTGCGGCGGGGGTTCAAGGCGATCGAGGCCTTCGGCGACGCGCACTGGGAGCGGCCCGCCTGCCTGCTGCCGGCCGACCACCTGCTGTCGGTGGGCTTCAAGACGGTACGCCCCCACCCCGCCCATCCGCGGCTGCGGCTGGAACTGCGGACGACCCTGTCGTGGAAAGAAGACGTGGAGCTCGCCCTGGACCGGCTGCTCGGTGGGGCACGGGCACGGACGGAACCGGTGCTGCGCCCGCTGTGAGCGGGTGACGCCCGGTACGTGAAACGGGGCCGCTCCTACCGGAGCGGCCCCGTTTCACGTACCCGTGTTTCTCAGACGGTTCAGGCGACCGGCTTGGAGGTCACGAAACCGTCGAGGTCGCGCAGGATGGCGGCCTTCGGCTTGGCGCCGACGATGGTCTTGACGACCTCGCCGCCCTGGTAGACGTTCAGGGTCGGGATCGACATCACGCCGTACTTGGCTGCCGTCGCCGGGTTCTGGTCGATGTTGAGCTTGACGATCTCGATCTCGTCGCCGTACTCGGCCGCGATGGCCTCCAGGGACGGGGCGATCTGGCGGCACGGGCCGCACCACTCGGCCCAGAAGTCCACCAGAACGGGCTTGTCGCTGGCCAGGACCTCGGCGTCGAAATCGGCGTCGGTCACGGTCTTGAGAGCCACAACGGCCTCCTCTTGATACGGGGTGTGGGGTGTGGGGATGGAGCGCGGATCAGACGGTCGCGGTCGCGTGCTCGGCGTCCGCGAGGGCGGCGAGGAAGCGCTCGGCGTCGAGTGCGGCGGAACAGCCGGTGCCCGCCGCCGTGATCGCCTGACGGTAGGTGTGGTCCACGACGTCGCCCGCACCGAAGACACCGGCGAGGTTGGTGCGCGTGGAGGGCGCGTCCACCTTGAGGTAGCCCTCGTCGTCCAGGTCGAGCTGGCCGGTGAAGAGCTCGGTGCGCGGGTCGTGGCCGACTGCGATGAAGAGGCCGGTCACGGGCAGCTCGGAGATCTCACCGGTCTTGGTGTTCCGCAGGCTCAGGCTGGCGAGCTTCTGCTCGCCGTGGATCTCGGCGACCTCGCTGTCCCACGCGAACTTGATCTTCGGGTCGGCGAACGCGCGGTCCTGCATGGCCTTGGAGGCACGCAGGCTGTCGCGGCGGTGGACGATGGTGACCGACTTGGCGAACCGGGAGAGGAAGGTCGCCTCCTCCATCGCGGTGTCGCCGCCGCCGACCACGGCGATGTCCTGGTCCTTGAAGAAGAACCCGTCGCAGGTCGCGCACCAGGAGACACCACGGCCCGAGAGGGTGTCCTCGTTGGGCAGACCGAGCTTGCGGTGCTGAGAACCCGTGGTGACGATGACGGCCTTGGCGCGGTGCACCGTGCCGGCGGTGTCGGTGACCGTCTTGATCTCACCGGTGAGGTCCACGGCGACGACGTCGTCCGGAACGAGCTCGGCGCCGAAACGCTCCGCCTGGCCCCGCATGTTGTCCATGAGGTCCGGCCCCATGATCCCGTCCTGGAAGCCGGGGAAGTTCTCCACCTCGGTGGTGTTCATCAGCGCGCCACCCGCGGTGACGGCGCCTTCGAAGACCAGCGGCTTGAGCGAAGCGCGTGCGGTGTACAGGGCAGCCGTGTAGCCGGCCGGCCCGGAGCCGATGATGATCACGTTTCGTACGTCGCTCACGGGTTCTTTCCTCGTTTCTGCGGACTTCGTGGTGCCTACCGGGGGCCGGTTCGGACTCTCACCCCACCCAACGGATCCTAAGGCGCGAGCATTCCCACCTGTCCGCCTCCGGCTCCTTACGTACCGGTTACGCGCTGGATTCCGCGGCCGACCTGGTCAACCCCGCGGGTACGTACTGGTCAGAAGAGGCTTCCCCGGTGCCTCCGTCGGATGTTCCACGCAGGCGGCGGGGACGAGGTAGGCGTCCACCAGGGCGGGGTCGGCCTGGTGCGGAAGGACGACGAGGTAGACGGGCGTGCCGTCGTAGCTCCCCAGCTCCGAGGCGACCGGGGTCTCCGTGCGGCCGGTGGACTGCCGCACACAGGCGGGAACCGGCGCGGCTCCGGGTGAAGCCTGCCGGTCGGCGGGGGCCTGATCGGGGGAGGTGGTGTCCAGACCCATGGTCTTGTTGGTCTGGTTCCCGCCCGCCGTGGCGAGCAGCCGCCGCACGTTGTCCTGGAGCCCCTGAGCGGTGTACCCGCCGTCGGCCGAAGGCCGGGCGGCGGCGCTGGCCGTCTCGTGCGTGGCGTTGTCGTGCGAGCCGGTGCCCGTGAACCCGCCGAACAGGTAGACGCCGAGCACGCAGGCAGCCGCGCCGGCCATACCCGCGAGCACCGCGATCCGGCGGCGCGCACGGCGCCGTCCCGGGCCGGTTGGACCGGACGGGTGACCGGAGGGCCGCAGAGCCCCGGTCCGGCCGGGTGCGGGCACCGATGTTTCACGTGAAACATCGGCGTCGGTGTCGCTTCCGGCGTCACGGCCGGTGTCGCTGTCGGCGTCGGCGTCGGTGGGGGGCTCGTGGGCGGGCGCGGCGGCGGCCCGGGAAGTGGTGGAGTCGAGGAGGGCCTCGGCGGCCAGGGCCGCGTCGATGCGCCCGGCGACGGCGGAGGGCATCCGCGGAGGTCCCGGGAGCGTGCCGAGGAGGGAGCGGATCTCCTCCAGGGAGGCGCGTACGTCGGCGCACAGGGAGCAGTCGCCGAGGTGGCGGCGTACTTCGGTGGTGCGGGACGGGGAGAGCAGCCCTTCGGTCAGGTCGGAGATCTCCGAGACCTCCGGGTGCCGGATCGTGCCGGCAGTGCCGGTCGTCGGGGTCACGGTCGTCCACCTCCGCCCTTCACAGCGTCTGGGTCCGGATCCCTCGAACCGGAATCCCTGGAGTCTGCCGCAGGTGGGACGGCTGTCCCCGGCGTCCGGTTCCTTCCCCGCTCGGCGGCGGTGTTATCCCCGGCATTCGTGCGCAGATGAGTGAGCATCGGGAGGAGTTTCGCCCGGCCTCGCGCGCACCGGCTCTTCACGGTGCCGGCGGGGACGCCGAGTACGAGGGCGGCTTCGGCGACGGGGTACCCCTGCATGTCGACGAGGACCAGCGCGGCCCGCTGATCGGGCGGGAGCGTGCTGAGCGCCGCCAGGAGCTGCCGGTGGAGGTCCTGGCGCTCCGCGGGGGCCTCGGCGGACTCGTGGGGCTCCAGGAGGCGCTCCAGGCGCTCCGTGTCGTCCAGCGGCGAGGTGCGGCGGGAGGCGGCCTTGCGGGCGCGGTCGAGGCAGGCGTTGACGGTGATCCGGTGCAGCCAGGTGGTCACGGCGGACTCGCCGCGGAAGGTGTGGGCGGCCCGGTAGGCGGAGACGAGCGCGTCCTGGACGGCGTCGGCGGCCTCCTCCCGGTCGCCGAGGGTGCGCAGCGCGACGGCCCAGAGCCGGTCCCGGTGGCGGCGTACGAGCTCGCCGAAGGCGTGGGGATCACCGTCGACGTGCAGCGCCAGGAGTTCCTGGTCGCTGAGGTCGCCGGAGGCGGCTTCGTCCAACGCTGGCCCCCTCCCCCTGGCGTGCGTCAGCCCTTGAACTTCACGTCCGAGATGCCCTGCTTGTAGCCCTCTTTGCTGAAGTCGGCGTACGGAGCGTACGGCACGGCGGTCATCCACAGGAGTACGTACCGCGTCTTGACCGGTGTCTCAGCGGTCAGGTCCACCGCGTTGTCCTTGGTCGTCGCGTCCGCGATCTTCTTCATGCCGTCGACCGAGTTCTTCGGCTGCATGGATTCCGCCGCGTACAGGGCCACGCTGGTGTGGTCCCCCGCGAACCTCAGCTTCACCGAGGCGGCACTGACCTCGTGCTCGGCGCCGAGGTCGTAGATGATCCCGACGCCGGACGTGATCTGCAGCTTCGGGCCCTGGTTGTAGCTCGCGGTCTTCCAGTAGGTGGAGGCGTCCCCGTCGTACGACTTGCCGACCCCGTCGGCGTTCTGCGGCTTGCCGTCCGGGTAGTACTCCTCGGCTCCCTTGATGGCGAGCGGAACGGGGTCCTTCTTCTCCGGGGTGTCGTCCGTCTTCTGCTGCTGGGTCTGCGTGGTGTCGCCGGTGCCCTGCTTGCTGTGGTTCAGGAGGGTGTCGGCGAGCTGCCAGCTGCCCAGGCCGAGGGCGGCGATCAGCAGGGCGGCGACGCCCCACTTGAGCGCGCGGCCCGTCCGGCTCTGCAGCGGGGGCGGCGGCGGGACGACCGAGGACGTCATCGCGGTCGGCGCGCCGATGTGCGCGGGCCGGCCGTAGCTGCCCTGCTGGTACGTGGTGTGCTGGTACTCCGGAGGGGCGGTGAAAGCGGGCTCCGGCGGCCGGATGCGCGGCATCGCGGCGACGGCCTTGGAGAGCTCCTCCGGGGTGGTGCAGGCGGGCTCCTGGCGGGACGCGGTGGCTCCGTCGTTGGCGAGGGCGCGCATGGCGAGCTCCCCCAGGCCCCGGTGGACACCGGCGCGGACCTGGTCGGGAGCGAGCAGGCCGACGCCCTTGGGCAGGCCGCTGAGGCCGTAGGCGTCGTTCTCGTACGGCCAGCGCTGGGTGAGGGCGGCGTACAGCAGGGCGCCGATGGCCTCGGTGTCGGCCCGCTGCGGGGTCTCGGTGGTGATGCCGCGCAGGGCGGCGTTCACGGCGAGGCCGCGGATCCGGTACTGACCCGTGGAGGTCCGCAGTATCGCGCTCGGCGTCAGGCGCAGGTGGGCCAGACCCTCGCGGTGGGCGGCGGCCATGGCCTGGGAGACCTGGCTGACCAGCTGGTAGGCCTCGTGGGGCTCCAGCGCGTCGGCCGCGAGGATGGCGGTGAGCTCGGTGGCGTCAGGCAGCCACTCGTGGACGACGTAGACGAGGTCGTTCTCCTCCACGGCGTCGAGGACCTGGACGAACCGGGGGTCGCCGAGCAGGGCGGAGGAACGGGCGGCGGCCAGCACGGAGCGGGCCCGGGGATGGTCGGCGGGGAGGAGGTGGACGCCCACCGCGCGGCGGAGCTTCTCGTCCATCGCCCGCCAGCTGCTGAATCCGTCCAGACGGGTGACGCACTCCTCGAGCCGGTAGCGCCTCGCGAGCTTGTGGCCGCTGTGCAGATCGGGCGCGGCCGCGGGTGCCGTGCTTCTGCGTTCGCCGTCCTTCTCGGGCATGGGTCCGTCCGAGGCTCGTCCGTTCTGGGTGTCCGCCCCGTCGGCCGTGGCCTTGACCGCATCTGCGGTCAGCGGCTCGTCGCCGCTGTTGTCGGCCACGTCGACGGCAGCCGTGCTACGTTCCGCCACCGTCGTCCCTGCCTCCCCATCCGTTGCGCGCTGTCGGCCAGTCTGCGAAGCCATGCCAATTGTGCCCACAGTCCGGCCCTCCGCACGACACGCGATCGGGGTCCGTTCCGTGAGCGGGTGTCCGCATCAGCGACCCAGACGTCCGCGGACCATTCCGACCATCGCGTTGAGCTCTTCGATCCTCATCCGCTTCGCGGCGATGAGGAAGACCGCACCCAGTGCGATGCCGCCGCCGACGAGGGCGGCGAGGGAACCGGCGGCTCCGCTGCCGAGCCACTGGGTGATGGCGTAGGCGACGGCGCCGGCCACGACGGCGGCCGGTACGCAGGCGCCGATCAGACGCGTGTAGGTCCGCATCACGTGTGCGCCGTCGAGGTCGCCGCCCAGACGCTTCTTCAGGCGCCGCCAGGCGATGCCGACACCGACGGCGTAGCCGAGTCCGTAGGCGGCGGCCATGCCGACGACGGCCCAACGCGCGGGGAGCACGAAGAAGGCGAGGGCGGAGACGCCGGCGTTGACGGCCGCGACGATGACGGTGTTGTAGAAGGGGGTCCGGGTGTCCTCGTAGGCGTAGAACCCGCGCAGGACCACGTACTGGACGGAGTACGGGATCAGACCGAGGCCGAAGGCCATCAGGATGAAGCCGATGTTGGTGGCGTCGTCGGCGCCGGTGCTGGCGTACAGCAGGGTCGCCATCGGGACGCCCAGGGCCAGGAAGGCGAAGGCGCAGGGCACGATCGCGACGGCCGAGGTGCGCAGTCCGTAGGAGATGTCGTCGCGGACTGCCGCGGCGTCCCCGTCGTGCGCGGAGCGGGAGATGCGCGGCAGGACCGCCGTCATGACGGAGACGGTGATGATGGCCTGCGGCATCTGCCAGAGCAGCAGGGCGTAGTTGTAGCCGGTGATGCCGGTACCGCCGTGACCCTGCTTGTCGGCGACCTCGCCCGCCCAGGTGGCGAGCTGGGTGACGACGACGAGGCCGACCTGGTTGGCGAGGACGAAGAAGAAGGTCCACTTGGCCAGTCCGGCGGCCTTGCCGAGGCCGTGGCCCTTCCAGTCGAAGCGCAGGCGCATCTTGAAGCCGGCGTCGCGCAGGTAGGGGAGCATCGCCAGGGACTGGACCACGAGGCCGAGCAGGGTGCCGATGCCCAGCAGGCGGACGCCCTCGGGGGTGATGCTCTGCTCGGACACGCCCGTGGTGGTGAATCCGCCGAAGGCCCAGATGAAGGCGCCGAAGGTGGTGATGACGATGATGTTGTTGAGGACCGGGGTCCACATCATCGCGCCGAACCGGCCGCGGGCGTTGAGGATCTGACCGAGGACCACGTGGATGCCCATGAAGAACATCGTGGGCAGGCAGTAGTGGGCGAAGGCGACGGCCACGTCGAGCCGCTGCGGATCGTCGGCGATCTTCTGCGACATCATGCCGATGAACAGCGGGGCGGCGAGGACACAGATCGTGGTGACCGCGCCCAACAGCACGACGACCAGCGTCAGCAGGCGGTTGGCGTAGGCCTCACCGCCGTCGTCGTCGTTCTTCATCGCGCGGACGAGCTGCGGGATGAACACCGCGTTGAGGGCGCCGCCGCCGACCAGCACGTAGATCATCGTCGGCAGGGTGTTGGCGACCTGGTAGCTGTCGTTCAGGGTGGTGACACCGATCGCGCCGGCGATCACCAGGGTGCGGGCGAAGCCGGTGATGCGGGAGACGATCGTGCCGGCCGCCATCAGGGCGCTGGACTTCAGCAGGCTGGACGCCCGCCCGGCGGGCTTGGTGGGCGCGGGCGCGGCGACGGGCGCCTCCTCCGCCGGGGCGCCGGGGGCCGCCTGCTGGTCCCGGTAGAGGTGCGTGAAGGCGTCGGGCTCGGGCCGCTCCTCCGCCGCGTTCGTCACGAGCGAGTCCACACCGACGAACTGCGTCGTCGTCGCGTGGTCGCCGTACGGCAGGTGGCGGGAGGCGCCGTCGGGCTCGGGCGGCGGGGTCTGGGCCCAGACACGCGGATCGGGGCCGTGCGAGGGGCCCTGCGGGGCCGCGTAGAGCGGACCGGGCTCCTGGTAGGTGCCGGGCGGCGGCGGGGGGTGCGAGGCCCGGTCGTAGAGGACCTCGGCGACCGGGTCCTGGGCCGACAGGTCCTGCGCCCGGTACGGGTCGTAGTCGTAGGCGTCCTGGACATACGGGTCGTGGTCCGGCGCGGGCGCGGGCGCGGGAACCTGCCCGGGCACCGGAGCGCCCGGGGCAGTGCCCTGGGAGGGCGTCGGCCCGCCAGTGCCCTGCGCGCGGTCACCGTCGTACGGCGCGTTCATCGCAACCCCACCTCATCGTCCCCAGGCCGACCGGCCACGGCATCGCTCAACGGTCCACTGTCTCACCCGTGCCGGACCCCTCCCCGCTTTGCGGTTCGGTGTCCGGGGACTCGTCACTCGGCTGCGTGCTGTCCTCGGTGGCCGCGCGTGCGGCGACGCGCTTGCGGCTGGCGTACATCTTGATGCCTGCCAGGACCAGCAGGAGAACACCGCCGGCGATGACGAGCATGACGGTGGGGGTGATCTCTGTTGCCTCTACGGTGAACTTTCGTTCCTTGCCGTAGGGCACGCCGTCCTTGGTGAACAGCCGTGCGGTGACCTCGACGGGACCGCTCGCAGTGGCGTTGGCGCTGAACTTTACCGTCTGGCTGTGGCCGCCCTGGACCGTGACCTCCTGCTCCGCCTCACCGTCGCCGCTGAACATCAGACGGGTGGGATTGGCGGACTTCACCCGCAGCACGAGGTTGTGGACGTCCTGGACGAGGCTGTTCTGGACACTGACCGGGATGGTCGCGCTGTGGCCGGAGAGCGTGGCGTCGGACTTGGGGACGACCTTGACCTTGTCGGTCAGCCCGATCAGGTACTCCTGGACCTGGTCCCGGTAGCGGCGGGCATCGTCGTCGCGGCCGCGCCAGGTGGTCGACATCTCCCGGTTGGTGGTGTTCCCGAAGGGGATCTCGACACGGTCCGGCGCCGTGAGGATGACCTTGAAGTGGTCGAGGGTGTTCTGCGTCGTACGGATCTGCTCGAACGCCGCCACCGGCAGTTCCTGCTTGCTCAGCGCCTCGGGGTACTGGCCCGCGCCCGGTACCTGGGTCGCGGCGCCCGGGTCGGGCTTGGCGGCGGCGGCCGCCTCCAGGTCGGAGGGCTGGGTCCAGCGTGCCGCCTGGAGGCCGCGCAGGGCGGTGGCCATCGAATCCACCTGGGTGGCGGAGGGCCGGCGCTGGGGCGTGACCACGTAGCTGCGCGGCTCTTCGCTGCCCTGCAGGTTCAGGGCGAGGCTGTGGGCGAGGAACTGCTGGACGGCCAGCGTGGAGTTCCCGGCGCGGGTCATGTCGCCGTCGAAGGCGGTGGACAGCTCGGCGTCGGCGACGACGGCGGTGGTGCCCGCGCCGATGGGGCGGGCGGCGGACGGGGTGTACCCGAGGGCGCCCGTCTCCTGGAGGCTGTCGCTGCGGGTCAGGACGTTGTGCGCGCCGGCCGAGGTGGCGACGTTGACGATCGACGGGTCGATGGCGCCGTCCACCGGCCACGAGAAGTCGGTGGACGGCGTGACGTGGAGAACCGTCTCGACGGCCTGCTTCGCCTTGTCGGTGGCGGGGCGCAGCTGGCCGAGGCTCCCCGAGACGTCCTTGCCGTGGTGGGCGAGGGAGGCGATGTCGGGGTCGGCGAAGGGCAGCGCGACGACCTTCTTGCCCTGGACGGCGTTCTCCAGGGCGCTGAGCCACTGCTCGGCCACGGCCTTGTTCCTGCCCGGCACGGGCTTGCCGTCGGGGTCGGAGCCGCGGACCCGGTAGCCCTTGGTCATGGCGTCGACGGTGGTGAGCAGGTCGGGGTCGATGACCCAGGTGACCGGGAGGTCCTTGCCGAGGGAGACCATCCGCTCCAGGCGGCCGCCCGGCCGCAGCTCGTCGGCGAGGGAGTCGTCGAGGAAGACGGGGGTCTGGACCTCGTCCGAGCCGGTCTCCGCGGTGACGCGGGTGGTGGAGATCAGCGGCCAGACGTAGGTGAGGGAGGACCGCTTCGCGGCCGGGTCCGGCTGCCACGGCAGGAAGGTCCGCTGGATGCCGAGGACCTGTTCGGACGGGCGGCTGTCGGTCACGCCGGACAGGGAGACGCCGAGCTGGTAGACGCCGTCCGCGCCCAGGTCCAGCTTGTTGACGGGGACCTTGATCTCGAAGGGCTGGTCGACCTTCGAGGGCAGGGAGTCGATCTTCACGGCGAAGGCGGAGTCGATCTCCCCCGGGTCCACGCCGGGCCGGAAGCCCTTGCGGTCCGCCACCTCACCGATGGAAGAGCGGTCCCCGAGCATGGGCCCGACCCGCAGTCCGACGTGGGCGCCCTTGATCGTCTCGCGGCCGTTGTTGACCACCGTGCCCGTGATCGTGAGCGTGTCGCTCTTGACCGGAGCGCTGGGGGACACCTGGGTCAGCTGGACGTCCACGGGGCTGTCGGCGGCCTCGGCCGGTGGGGCGGGGGCGTAGATCAGGGCGGCCAGTACCGGCGTCCCGGTGAGCAGGACGACCGCCCGCCGCAGCCATCGGCGCCGGGCAGGGGCGGGAGCTGCCCCCTGGATATCTGCCGCCTCGGCCACGCGCCCGCCCGTCCTCGAAGTGTCAGTGGTCGTCGTTTCTGCGTCCACGCATGGTAACGAGGCGCGCTGTGCGTGAGTGCCGCGCCTTGCTCCACATGATCGGTCCGGCTCGTTGCCGCAGGTGGGGGCGGTGTGAGAAACGGGGAAGCCCATGCCGGGCGGGCCACGTACCCTTTTCTGTTGTGCCGAACGCCAATGAAGACACCCCCAGTGCCCTGAGTCAGGTGCAGCGCCGCGCGGTCAGTGAACTGCTGCGGGTCGCCCCTGTCGCCGACGAGCTCGGCCGCCGTTTCCAGGAGGCGGGCTTCCGCCTCGCCCTGGTCGGCGGGTCCGTCCGCGACGCGCTGCTGGGGCGTCTCGGCAACGATCTCGACTTCACCACCGACGCGCGTCCCGAGGACGTCCTGAAGATCATCCGGCCGTGGGCCGACTCGGTGTGGGACGTCGGCATCGCCTTCGGCACCGTCGGCGCGCAGAAGAGCGCCCGCGCCGGAGACGCTGTTCGGAGCTTCCAGATCGAGGTGACGACGTACCGTTCCGAGGCGTACGACCGCACCTCGCGCAAGCCCGAGGTCTCCTACGGCGACTCGATCGAGGAGGACCTGGTCCGGCGTGACTTCACCGTCAACGCCATGGCCCTGGCCCTGCCGGAGCAGGAGTTCGTCGACCCGCACGGTGGCCTGGAGGACCTGGCCGCCGGTGTGCTGCGGACCCCGGGCACTCCGGAGGACTCCTTCTCCGACGACCCGCTGCGCATGCTGCGCGCGGCCCGGTTCGCCGCGCAGCTGGACTTCGAGGTGGCCCCCGAGGTCGTCGCCGCCATGAAGGCCATGTCCGACCGGATCGAGATCGTCTCGGCGGAGCGGGTCCAGGGGGAGCTGAACAAGCTGCTGCTGTCGGCGCACCCCCGCAAGGGCCTCGGACTGCTGGTGGACACCGGCCTCGCGGACCGGGTGCTGCCCGAGCTCCCGGCGCTGCGGCTGGAGAGTGACGAGCACCACCGGCACAAGGACGTCTACGACCACTCGCTGATCGTGCTGGAGCAGGCGATCGCGCTGGAGGAGGACGGCCCCGACCTCGTCCTGCGGCTGGCGGCCCTGCTGCACGACATCGGCAAGCCCCGCACCCGCCGTTTCGAGAGCGACGGCCGGGTCTCCTTCCACCACCACGAGGTGGTGGGCGCGAAGATGACCAAGAAGCGCATGACCGCGCTGAAGTACTCGAACGACATGGTCAAGGAGGTGTCCCGGCTGGTGGAGCTGCACCTGCGCTTCCACGGCTACGGGGACGGGGAGTGGACCGACTCGGCGGTGCGGCGCTACGTGCGCGACGCGGGCCCGCTGCTGGAGCGGCTGCACAAGCTGACCCGGTCGGACTGCACCACGCGCAACAAGCGCAAGGCCAACGCCCTCTCCCGGACCTATGACGGTCTGGAGGAGCGGATCGCTCAGCTCCAGGAGCAGGAGGAGCTGGACGCGATCCGCCCTGACCTGGACGGCAACGAGATCCAGCGGGTACTGGAGATCGGTCCGGGCCCGATGGTGGGCAAGGCCTACGCCTTCCTGATGGAGCTGCGGCTGGAGAACGGCCCGATGGGCAACGACGCTGCGGTGGCGGCCCTCAAGGAGTGGTGGGCCACCCAGGCCACCCAGGCCACCCAGGCCACCGAGGCTCCGAAGGCCTGACGCGCGTCGCGATGTTTCACGTGAAACATCGCGTGGGCCGGAACAACCGCTCGGGGCGATGTTTCACGTGAAACATCGCCCTCGCCGCCACATGAGCAGTGCCGTGGCGGCGTAGAGGACCGCCACGCTCATGATCAGCGTGGCGGACCGGCCGTCGGCTGGCAGCATCAGGGCGGCCACGGCGGCAGCCCCGACGAAGGCCACGTTGACCAGGACGTCGTACACGGAGAAGACCCGGCCGCGGAAGTCGTCGTCCACCTGCGACTGGACGACGGTGTCGGTGGAGATCTTGGCTCCCTGGGTGGCGAGGCCGAGGACGAAGGCGGCGGCGAGCATCGGCGCGGGGGTGAAGGCCAGACCCAGCGCCGGGACCAGGACGGCGGCGCCGGCCGCGCAGGCGGCGATCCATCCCCGGGTGCCCAGCCGGCCTACGAGCCAGGGCGTGACCACGGCGGCCGCGAAGAAGCCGGCACCGGAGACCCCGATCGCCATGCCCAGCAGCGCGAGCCCGTCGGACTCGTTGTCCGACCAGGAGTAGCGGCAGAGCATCAGCAGCATGACGAAGAGGGCCCCGTAGCAGAACCGCATCAGGGTCATCGCGGTCAGCGCCTGGGCGGCCTCGCGCCGGGCCGCCAGGTGCCTGAGGCCGGCGATCATGCCCCGCACGGTGAGGACGACGCCTTGGGCGACCGACGGGTGTACGCGGTCCGGAGGGTGGTCGGGGCCGAGGAGCCCGATGGCCAGCCGCAGGGCGGCGAGCGCCGCACACAGGTAGAGGGCGGCGCCGATCAGCACGACCAGGGCGTTCGAGTCGGAGACGAGCAGCCGTACGACGAAGGCGAGCCCTCCTCCGGCGGTGGCCGCCAGGGTCCCGGCGGTCGGCGAGAGGGCGTTCGCGGTGACCAGCTGACCGGCACCGACGACCCGGGGCAGGGAGGCGGAGAGACCGGCCAGCACGAAGCGGTTGACGGCGGTCACGGACAGGGCCGAGGCGTAGAACAGCCAGTCGGGCACGTGCGCGACGATCAGCACCCCCGTCAGACAGGCCAGGAAGGCGCGCAGCAGGTTGCCGTACAGGAAGACCTGCCGGCGCCGCCACCGGTCCAGGAGCACCCCCGCGAAGGGGCCGATCACCGAGTAGGGCAGCAGCAGCACGGCCATGGCCGAGGCGATGGCCGCGGGCGAGGTCTGCTTCTCCGGGGAGAAGACCACGTAGGTGGCGAGAGCCACCTGGTAGACCCCGTCGGCGGCCTGGGAGAGCAGCCGTACGGCGAGCAGGTTGCGGAAGTCCCGCAGGCGCAGGAGTACGCGCAGATCACGTACGACAGGCATGTGGGCAAGGGTCACACACGCCGAGGGTCCCCGGGCACATTTGCCCGGGGACCCTCGGCGGAAGAACAGTCGAAGACCAGGTGTCCTTGAGGACCCTTGGGTTCGGCTAGCGCTCGACCTCGCCCTTGATGAACTTCTCGACGTTGGCGTACGCCTCGTCGTCGAAGTACTGCACCGGCGGGGACTTCATGAAGTAGCTGGAGGCCGACAGGATCGGGCCACCGATACCGCGGTCCTTGGCGATCTTCGCGGCGCGCAGGGCGTCGATGATGACACCGGCGGAGTTCGGGGAGTCCCACACCTCGAGCTTGTACTCGAGGTTCAGCGGGACGTCGCCGAACGCGCGGCCCTCGAGGCGGACGTACGCCCACTTGCGGTCGTCGAGCCACGCGACGTAGTCGGACGGGCCGATGTGGACGTTCTTCTCGCCGAGCTCACGGTCGGGGATCTGCGAGGTGACGGCCTGCGTCTTGGAGATCTTCTTCGACTCGAGGCGGTCACGCTCGAGCATGTTCTTGAAGTCCATGTTGCCGCCGACGTTGAGCTGCATGGTGCGCTCGAGACGGACACCGCGGTCTTCGAACAGCTTCGCCATCACGCGGTGCGTGATGGTGGCGCCGACCTGGGACTTGATGTCGTCGCCGACGATCGGGACACCGGCCTCGGTGAACTTGTCAGCCCACTCCTTGGTGCCGGCGATGAAGACCGGGAGGGCGTTGACGAAGGCGACCTTGGCGTCGATGGCGCACTGGGCGTAGAACTTCGCCGCGGCCTCGGAACCGACGGGGAGGTAGCAGATCAGGACGTCGACCTGACGGTCCTTGAGGATCTGCACCACGTCGACCGGAGCCTCGGCGGACTCCTCGATGGTCAGGCGGTAGTACTTGCCCAGGCCGTCCAGGGTGTGGCCGCGCTGAACGGTCACGCCCGTGTTCGGGACGTCGCAGATCTTGATGGTGTTGTTCTCGCTGGCGCCGATGGCGTCCGAAAGGTCGAGGCCGACCTTCTTCGCGTCGACGTCGAACGCGGCGACGAACTCGATGTCACGCACGTGGTAGTCGCCGAACTGGACGTGCATCAGACCGGGGACCTTGGCCGCCGGGTCGGCGTCCTTGTAGTACTCGACGCCCTGCACCAGCGAGGCGGCGCAGTTGCCCACGCCGACGATGGCTACGCGAACCGAACCCATTCCGGTTGCTCCCTGTTTGTTCTCGGAACGAGGCCTGCGAGATGCAGGCCTCACTTTGCAGTTTCGTCGGACGGACCGGGTCGTCTCTGATCCCGTCCCGCCCGCTCGCTCTCGATGAGCTCGTTCAGCCAGCGCACTTCACGCTCCACGGATTCCATTCCGTGGCGCTGCAGCTCAAGCGTGTAGTCGTCGAGGCGCTCCCGTGTGCGGGCGAGGGAGGCGCGCATCTTCTCCAGACGCTCCTCCAGCCGGCTGCGGCGGCCCTCCAGCACGCGCATCCGCACCTCTCGTTCGGTCTGGCCGAAGAAGGCGAAGCGGGCGGCGAAGGACTCGTCCTCCCAGGTGTCCGGGCCGGTGTGGGAGAGGAGCTCTTCGAAGTGCTCCTTACCCGCGGCCGTCAACCGGTAGACGATCTTCGCGCGGCGCCCTGCGAGTGAAGCGGCGACGGCGTCCTCCGGGGCGTTGCCCGGTTCCTCGATCAACCAGCCGTTGGCGACCAGCGTCTTGAGGCAGGGATAGAGGGTCCCGTAGCTGAACGCCCTGAAGACCCCCAGCGAGGTGTTGAGCCGCTTGCGCAGCTCGTAACCGTGCATGGGGGATTCGCGAAGCAGGCCGAGGACGGCGAACTCGAGGATGCCTGAGCGCCTGCTCATTCGCCTGCCCCTCTCTGCTTCTGAGTTTATGCCGAGCTGATGTATCGGCTCGATACATCCAGACGATAGAACGGGCTGCCGCCGCCGACAAGGGGTGACGTGGTGACCGGCGTCACATCACCAATTCGTACGACGCAAGTTGCCTGATTTGGGGTGAACTTCGGCACTGGTCGGGTTTTGACCGTGCGTAGTCTGTGCGGGCAAGACTCCGGGGTAACCGGAATCATCTGCCGCTTCCAGGCCACTCGCCTGCCCGAGGAGTAGTCGTTCGATGAGCGAGCACCGCCGCAAACCGCCGCAGTCCCAAGGTGGCGGCCGCGCCGCCTCCCGCCGGGCTGCCCAGCAGCGCCCCGCCCGGGGCTCCGGCCCCGGGCGCGACGTGCCCACCGCCTCACCCTCCGCCTCGCCCGGCGGACCGCACGCGGGGCAGTCCGCGCCCGCCAGCCGCGCCGACGCCCGCCGGTCCGCCCAGCGAGGAGCCGCAGGCCGCGGCCGCGCAGGTGGCAAGGGGGGCAAGGGCGGAAAGGGCGGCGGGCTCATCAACTACCCGCGCGCCGAGAAGGAGGGCTGGAAGCGCTTCGTCCCCTCCTGGAAGCTGGTCGGAGGCACGGCCCTCGGCTTCTTCGCGGTCATCGTCGCGGGTGCGGGCATCGGCATCGCCAGCGTGGGCACGCCCGACCCGAACAAGGCCGCCCAGGCCCAGAACAACGTCTACGAGTGGGCCGACGGCTCCCAGATGGTCGCGACGGGCGGCTCCACGAACCGCCAGATCGTGCAGATCGACCAGATTCCCGTATCGATGCGGAATGCCGTGATCGCCGCGGAGAACGAGTCCTTCGAGACCGACAAGGGCGTCGACCCGATGGGCATCGCCCGCGCCGTGGTCAACATGGCTACCGGCGGCTCCACCCAGGGCGGCTCGACGATCACCCAGCAGTACGTGAAGAACATGTACCTGGACTCCGAGCAGACCCTGAAGCGCAAGGTCACCGAGCTCTTCATCTCGATCAAGCTCGGTGTGTCCGAGGAGAAGAACACGGTCCTCGCGGGCTACCTGAACACCGCCTACTACGGCCGGGACGCCTACGGCATCCAGGCCGCCGCGCGCGCCTACTTCGGCAAGGACGCCAAGGACCTCAACCCGTCCGAGAGCGCCTTCCTCGCCTCCATGCTCAAGGGCCCCAACCTGTACAACCCGGACGGTGGCGCCGGCTCCGCGGCGACCCCCGAGGCCAACGAGAAGCGGGCGCGGGCCCGCTGGGCCTGGGTCCTCGACCGGGAGGTCGCGGTCGGCCGGATGGAGCAGTCCGAGCGGGACAAGTACAAGGACTTCCCCGAGCGGGTCGACCTGGCGCAGGGCCGCGGCCTGACGGGACAGATCGGCTACCTGGTCGACGTGGCCAAGTCGTACGTCATGAAGACCGGCGACATCAGCGCGGAGAAGATGGCGCTCGGCGGGTACACGATCCGCACCACCTTCGAGAAGCCCAGGGTGGACGCCCTCGTGAAGGCGGTCGAGGACACCCGCAACGACTTCCTCGACGAGAAGAAGCGCCCCGAGTACGACACCTTCGTCCAGTTCGGCGCCGCCTCGGTGGACGTGAAGTCCGGAGCGATCGTGGCCCTGTACGGCGGCCCCGGCTTCGACCAGAAGCACTTCACCAACAACGCCAACACCTCCGGCGTCCCGGTCGGCTCGACCTGGAAGCCGTACGTCCTGGCCGCGGCCCTGGAATACGGCACCCAGAACTCCAAGGGTTCGGGCATCTCGATCGACAGCAAGTACAACGCCGACGACCTCACGGTGATCAACAACCGGGAGGGCAAGCCGCTCCTCGACAAGAACGGCGACCCCTTCCAGCAGAAGAACGAGAGCCCCGAGGCCCACGGCTACGTGACCCTCAACGAGGCGATGCGGCAGTCGATCAACGTGCCGTTCGCCCAGCTCGTCTTCGACGTCGGCCACAGCAAGGTCCGCTCGGTCGCGAAGTCCACCGGCATCCTCGAAGAGTCGATGGACGCGAACGACAACGCCTCCTTCGCCCTCGGCACCTCCACTCCGAGCGCCATCCGGATGGCCGACTCGTACGCCACCTTCGCCGCCTCCGGCACGCACCGCGAGCCCTACTCGGTGCAGACGGTCCAGAAGGACGGCAAGACCCTGCCCGGCTTCGGACCTCCCAAGGAGGCCCGGGCCATGGACGACGCCGTCGCGAACAACATCACCAAGGTGCTCGAGAACGTCGTCGAGAACGGCACCGGCACCAAGGCGAAGAAGCTCGGCCGTCCCGCCGCGGGCAAGACCGGCACCACCGACCTGAACAAGTCGGCCTGGTTCGTCGGCTACACCCCGCAGCTGTCCACCTCGGTGACCCTGTTCCGCAACGACCCGAACGCCAAGGGCAAGGACCGCAAGCTGCTGTCCATGAACCACGTGGGCGGAGTCGACTCGATCCACGGTGGTGACATCCCGGCCGTGATCTGGACCGAGTACATGCGCGAGGCCCTCAAGGGCACCCCGGCCAAGGAGTTCCCGGAGGCGGAGGACATCGGCGTCGTCGCGGACGCGGCCGGCGCCCCGAAGCCCACGCCCCCGGCGGCCCCCTCGCCGTCGGTCTCGCCCTCGACCTCCCCGTCGACCTCCCCGTCGATGGTCTCCCCGTCCCCCTCCGACGGTGGCAAGCCGACCTGCAAGCCGTGGAAGATCTACTGCGACCCGACGACCGGCGGCACGAGCAACGGCGGCAACGGGTCCAACGGCGGCGGACTTCCCGCCGGAGGCACCACCGGAGAGCCCTCCCCGAGCAACACCGGCAGGCCCGGCAGGCCCGGCGGAATGACCAGCTGGGGCACCAGCATGGGCGCCGGAGGCTGATCCCCGCCCGCCCCGCAGACGAGAGGGCCGTCGCACCCCGTGCGGCGGCCCTCCCGCGCGTCCGGCCCCGTACGGCAGGATGAGCGCATGACCAAGGTGCACGAGGAGCGGCCCGTACTGCCCACCCGGGAGGACGAGGTCGCCGCCGCCGGGAGCGAGCTCATCGGCGGCCCCATCGGCCGCCGCGCCCGGCTGGGCGGCCACTGGCTGGGACCGGTCCGCGTCGTGGTCCTCGTGGCCATCGGCATGTTCGCGCTCGGCATGGCCCAGAAGGTGCCCTGCTACGACTGGGCGTGGTTCCGCGGAGCCGGCTCGCAGTACACGCACGCCTGCTACTCCGACATCCCGCACCTGTACTCCGCCCGCGGGTTCGCCGACGGCCTCGTGCCCTACGCCGACCGGTTCCCCGACGCCGACCCGAAGTACGGCGGCATGCAGTACCTGGAGTACCCGGTGCTCACCGGCGCCTTCATGCAGATCGCCGCCTGGCTGACGCCCTCGTCCGGCACCATCCAGCACCGCGAGCAGATGTACTGGATGGTCAACGCCGGCATGCTGATGGCCTGCGCGGCCGTCATCGCCGTGTGCGTCGCCCGCACCCACCGCCGCAGGCCCTGGGACGCCCTGCTCTTCGCCCTGGCCCCGGCCCTCGCGCTCAACGCGACCATCAACTGGGACCTGCCGGCCGTCGCCCTGGCGGCCGTGGCGATGCTGATGTGGTCACGCGGCCGTCCGCTGCTCGCCGGTGTCTTCATCGGCCTGGCGACCGCGGCCAAGCTCTACCCGGTGCTGCTGCTCGGGGTGCTGTTCGTGCTCTGCTGGCGGGCCGGGAAGTGGCGCGCGTTCGGTGCCGCCGCCCTGGGCGCCGCCGTCGCCTGGCTCGTGGTGAACGTCCCGGTCATGTACGTCGCCTGGGACGGCTGGAAGCGGTTCTACGTGTTCAGCCAGGAGCGGCCCATCGACTTCGGCTCCGTGTGGCTGCTGATCTCCCAGCGCACCGGGAACCCCCTGGAGGGCGCCAACGCGTACGCGACCGGGCTGACCCTGCTGCTGTGCCTGGCCATCGGGCTGCTCGCGCTGACGGCCCCGCGGCGGCCCCGCTTCGCCCAGCTGGCCTTCCTGGTGGTCGCCGCGTTCATCCTCGCGAACAAGGTCTACTCGCCGCAGTACGTGCTGTGGCTCATCCCGCTGGCCGCGCTGGCCCGGCCGCGCTGGCGGGACTTCCTGATCTGGCAGGCCGGCGAGATCGCGTACTTCCTCGGGATCTGGTTCTACCTCGCCTACACGACCAGTGGGGACAAGCACCAGGGCCTGCCGGTGGAGGGCTACCAGGTGGCCATCGCCGCCCACCTGCTGGCCACGCTCTACCTGTGCGCCGTCGTCGTACGCGACATCCTGCTGCCCGAGCGGGACGTCGTACGGCAGGACGGCTCGGACGACCCCTCCGGAGGCGTCCTGGACGGGGCCGAGGACGTGTTCGTGCTGTCGGACAGGGCGAAGGCGCCGCGGTACGCGGCGCCTTCGGAGGGACAGCGGGTCGACTGGGGCACGGAGCCCCGGCACTGACGCGTGGGGATCAGGCGTCGAGCACCCGGTCGAACTGGGTGGTGGTGTGCCGCAGGTGCGCCACCAGCTCGTCGCCGACCCTGGGCTCGGGCGAGTCCGACGGCACGAACAGGATCGACACCTGCATGTGCGGCGGCTCAGCGAACCAGCGCTGCTTGCCCGCCCAGACGAAGGGCGACAGGTTCCGGTTGACGGTGGCCAGGCCCGCCCGGGCGACGCCCTTGGCACGCGGCATCACCCCGTGCAGGGCCTTGGGGGCCTCCAGGCCCACGCCGTGCGAGGTGCCGCCCGCGACGACGACCAGCCAGCCGTCCGAGGCGGCCTTCTGCTGCCGGTAGCCGAAGCGGTCGCCCTTGGCCACGCGCGTGACGTCCAGGACGGCGCCCCGGTACTGGGTCGCGTCGTGGTCGCCCAGCCACAGCCGGGTGCCGATCCGGGCCCGGAAGCGGGTCTGCGGGAACTGCTGCTGGAGCCGCGCCAGCTCCTCGGCCCGCAGGTGGCTGACGAACATGGTGTGCAGCGGCAGCCGGGCCGCGCGCAGCCGGTCCATCCAGCCGATGACCTCCTCGACGGCGTCGGAGCCGTCCGGGCGGTCCAGGGGCAGGTGCAGGGCGAAGCCCTCCAGCCGTACGTCCTCGATCGCCGACTGGAGCTGGCCCAGGTCCTGCTCGGAGATGCCGTGGCGGCGCATCGAGCTCATGCACTCGATGACCACGCGGGCGCCGACCAGCCCGCGGACCCCGTCCAGCGACGAGACCGAACGGATGACCCGGTCGGGCAGCGGCACCGGCTCCTCGCCCCGCCGGAACGGGGTGAGGACCAGCAGGTCGCCGCCGAACCAGTCCTTGATGCTGGCGGCCTCGTACGTGGTCCCGACGGCCAGGATGTCGGCGCCCATCCGGGTCGCCTCCTCGCACAGCCGCTCGTGGCCGAAGCCGTAGCCGTTGCCCTTGCAGACCGGGATCAGTCCGGGGAACTGATCGGTGATCTGCTTCTGGTGCGCACGCCAGCGCGCGGTGTCGACGTAGAGCGTGAGCGCCATGCCCGTCCGGAACCTCTCTGGAAAAGCTGCGTGGTGCAGCGGTGCGGTGTGTGGGTGGGGAGCGTCAGCGGCGGGACATGTAGATGTCGAGCGCCTTGTGCAGCATCTTGTTGAGCGGGAAGTCCCACTCGCCGACGTACTCGACCGCCTCGCCGCCCGTGCCGACCTTGAACTGGATCAGGCCGAACAGGTGGTCGTTCTCGTCCAGCGTGTCGCTGATGCCGCGCAGGTCGTAGACGCTGGCGCCGAGCGCGTACGAGTCGCGCAGCATGCGCCACTGCATCGCGTTCGAGGGCCGGACCTCGCGCTTGTGGTTGGCGGAGGCGCCGTACGAGTACCAGACGTGCTGGCCGACGGTGAGCATCGTGGCGGCGGCCAGCGGCTCCCCTTCGTGCTTCGCGATGTACAGCCGCATCCGGTTGGGGTCCTCGGAGTTGAGGGCCGTCCACTGGCGCTGGAAGTAACTGAGCGGGCGCGGGCGGAACTTGTCGCGCTCGGCCGTGATCTCGTACAGGTGCTGCCAGGTCGGCAGGTCCTCGTAGCCGCCCTGGACCACCTCGACGCCGGCCTTCTCGGCCTTCTTGATGTTGCGGCGCCACAGCTGGTTGAAGCCCTTGAGGACGTCGTCCAGCGAACGGTTGGCCAGCGGCACCTGGAAGACGTAGCGGGGCTGGACGTCGCCGAAGCCGGCGCCGCCGTCCTCGGCCTGCTGCCAGCCCATGCGGCGCAGCTTGTCGGAGACCTCGAAGGCGCGGGGCTCGATGACCGAGGCCTCCACGTCGCGCAGGCGCTTGACGTCCGGGTCCTGGATGCCGGCCTTGATGGCGGCGGAGTTCCAGCGGCGGATGACGACGGGCGGGCCCATCTTCACGGTGAAGGCGCCCTGCTGCTTGAGGTGGGCCAGCATCGGCTGGAGCCATTCCTCCAGATTCGGGGCGAACCAGTTGATGACCGGGCCCTCGGGAAGGTACGCGAGGTACCGCTTCACCTTGGGCAGCTGCCGGTACAACACGAGCGCGGCGCCGACGAGTTCGCCGGACTGGTTGAACCAGCCGAGGTTCTCCGAGCGCCACTCGTTCTTGACGTCGGCCCATGCCGGGACCTGGCAGTGGCTAGCCGAGGGCAGGCTCTGGAGGTAGGCCAGATGCTGCTCTCGGCTGATGGTGCTCAGGGACAGGCTCATGCGGGGTGTCTCCTCCGGCGGCTTCGCTGGCTATGGCGCGAAGCCTACTGCGACAGGGGCGCCACCCATCTGGGGGACGGGCCGTAGCCCGGGCCGGTGTGAGGCCGGCGCCCCGTCGCGGAGGTCCCCCGGTCAGCCCAGCCAGCCGCCGAAGAGGCCGCCGTGGAACATGCCGATGAAGAAGCCGATGGCAGACGCGCCAAGGCCGATGATCAGTGCGAAGCGCTCGCGTGTCGTGACCGAGACGAACTGTCCGTACAGCCCGGTCACGATGCCGACCAGCCCGGTCCACGAGCTGAGCAGGTGCAGGTTGTGGAAGAACGCAGTGACGAACGCCACGGCGCCGAGGATCAGGGTGACCGCCATCAGGGTGTCCTGGAGCGGGTGGGGCTTGCCGTCGGTCGAGAGCAGGGAGATCGGCTGGGAGGACTGGCCACGCATTGCCTGTGCCATCGGAAGGCACCTCCTGGCTGCAGCAGAGCGGTGCTGCGGGGCCGCCTCCGGCAGGTGCCGGAGGGCATAGCACCGAGCACACCTGGTGCCTACAGATTGTGGCCCTCTCCCGGCGGATTTCAACCGGAAGGAGTCGACGGGGTAGTCTGTACGGTCTGCGCGGTGTCTGCTCTCGGACGCCGTGCGATACGCATCACGACCCTCCTGCCACGGATCGACCGTGGCCGCTGAGTCCAAAGGAGGTGGGTTCCACATGCGTCACTACGAAGTGATGGTCATCCTCGACCCCGATCTCGAGGAGCGCGCTGTCTCCCCGCTGATCGAGAACTTCCTCTCCGTCGTCCGTGAGGGCAACGGAAAGGTCGAGAAGGTCGACACCTGGGGCCGTCGTCGTCTCGCTTACGAGATCAAGAAGAAGCCCGAGGGCATCTACTCGGTC
The DNA here is from genome assembly GCF_042735575.1 of Streptomyces sp. NPDC059564. Classification (NCBI taxonomy): domain Bacteria; kingdom Bacillati; phylum Actinomycetota; class Actinomycetes; order Kitasatosporales; family Streptomycetaceae; genus Streptomyces; species Streptomyces sp. NPDC059564. The sequence goes on from NZ_JBHWBP010000001.1 coordinate 48,016, forward strand.
ATCGACCTTCAGGCCGAGCCTGCGGTCGTCAAGGAGCTTGACCGACAGATGAACCTGAACGAGTCGGTTCTCCGGACCAAGGTCCTTCGCCCCGAGACCCACTGAACTTCGGTTCAGCGGTAATCGGGACCGAGTAGCACAGCAGCCCAGCAGCAATCCCCGCCGAGAGGTTCATCCATGGCAGGCGAGACCGTCATCACGGTCGTCGGCAATCTCGTCGACGACCCCGAGCTGCGCTTCACCCCCTCGGGTGCGGCGGTCGCGAAGTTCCGTGTCGCGTCCACTCCCCGCATCTTCGACAAGCAGACCAATGAGTGGAAGGACGGCGAAGGCCTGTTCCTGACCTGCTCGGTCTGGCGTCAGGCGGCGGAGAACGTCGCCGAGTCCCTTCAGCGGGGCATGCGCGTCATCGTGCAGGGCCGGCTGAAGCAGCGGTCGTACGAGGACCGTGAGGGTGTCAAGCGCACGGTCTACGAGCTGGACGTCGAGGAAGTCGGCCCCAGCCTGAAGAGCGCCACGGCCAAGGTCGCCAAGACCAGCGGTCGCGGTGGCCAGGGTGGGTACGGCGGCGGCGGTCAGCAGCAGGGTGGCGGCGGCGGCAACTGGGGCGGAACCCCCAGCGGCGGCGCCCCTCAGGGCGGCGGAGCTCCCTCCGACGACCCGTGGGCGTCCAGCGCGCCGGCCGGCGGCCAGCAGCAGCAGGGCGGCGGCGGTGGCGGCTGGGGCGGAAGCTCCGGCGGCTCCGGCGGTGGCTACTCGGACGAGCCGCCCTTCTAGGGCAGCTCGCACCCCCACTTCTTGATTTCACAGGAGAGACACAATGGCGAAGCCGCCTGTGCGCAAGCCTAAGAAGAAGGTCTGCGCTTTCTGCAAGGACAAGACCGCGTACGTGGACTACAAGGACACGAACATGCTGCGGAAGTTCATTTCCGACCGCGGCAAGATCCGTGCCCGCCGCGTTACCGGCAACTGCACGCAGCACCAGCGTGACGTCGCCACGGCCGTCAAGAACAGCCGTGAGATGGCGCTGCTGCCCTACACGTCCACCGCGCGATAAGGAAAGGGTGACCGACTAATGAAGATCATCCTGACCCACGAGGTTTCTGGCCTCGGTGCCGCCGGCGATGTCGTCGACGTCAAGGACGGATACGCTCGCAACTACCTGGTCCCGCGGAACTTCGCGATTCGCTGGACCAAGGGTGGCGAGAAGGACGTGGCGCAGATCCGCCGCGCCCGCAAGATCCACGAGATCGCGACCATCGAGCAGGCCAACGAGTTCAAGGCCAAGCTCGAGGGTGTGAAGGTCCGTCTGGCCACCCGCGCGGGTGACGCCGGCCGTCTCTTCGGTTCCGTCACCCCGGCCGACATCGCCACGGCGATCGAGGCGTCCGGTGGCCCGAAGGTCGACAAGCGTCGCGTGGAGCTGGGCTCCCCGATCAAGACCCTCGGTTCCTACCAGGTCTCCGTGCGTCTGCACGCCGACGTGGTCGCGAACGTGGGCATCGAGGTCGTCGCCGCCTAAGGGCAGCGCATGAAGGGCCGCACCCCGCTGGGGTGCGGCCCTTCGTCGTTTCCGGGTGAAGAGGTGTTTCACGTGAAACACGGCTGGCGCGTGTCGTTTCACGTGAAACGTGGGCGATGTTTCACGTGAAACGTCAGCGGGTGGCTCCCGCGACCAGCCACCGGCCCGAGCGGGCCCGGAGCTGAAGGGTGACCATCCGGACCAGCATCATCAGGGTCATGGCCCACCAGAGGGTGGTCAGACCACCGCCGAGGGCCGGGACGAGCAGGGCGACCGGTACGAAGACGGCGAGGGTCACGAGCATGGCCCGGGCCAGGTAGGGGCCGTCACCGGCGCCCATGAGCACTCCGTCCAGGACGAAGACGATCCCGCAGACCGGCTGGGCCAGGGCCACGACGAGCAGGGCGGGCAGCAGGGCGTTCTCGACGGCCGGGTCACTGGTGAAGAGCGGGATGAACACCGGGCGGGCCAGCGTGACCAGCAGGCCGAGGACGAGGCCCGCGGCGATGCCCCACTGGACCATGCGGCGGCAGACGGCCCTCGCGCCTTCGGTGTCCCCGGCGCCGAGGTAGCGGCCGATGATGGCCTGGCCGGCGATCGCGATGGCGTCCAGGGCGAAGGCGAGCAGGCTCCACAAGGACAGCACGATCTGGTGGGCGGCGATGTCGGCGTCCCCCAGCCGGGCGGCCACGGCGGTCGCGATCATCAGGATGGCGCGCAGGGACAGGGTGCGGACCAGCAGCGGCACGCCCGCCTGGGCGCAGGCCCGTATGCCGGTCGGGTCCGGCCGCAGGGAGGCGTGGTGGCGCCGGGCTCCGCGGACGACCACGACGAGGTACGCGGCGGCCATGGCGCACTGGGCGATGACCGTGCCCCAGGCGGAGCCGGCGATGCCGAGGCCCGCGCCGTAGACCAGGGTCACGTTCAGGGCGCCGTTGAGGGCGAAGCCGCCGATGGCCACGTAGAGCGGTGTCCGGGTGTCCTGGAGGCCGCGTATGACGCCGGTGGCTGCGAGCACCATGAGCATGGCCGGGATGCCGAGCGCGGAGATCCGCAGATACGTCACCGCGTACGGGGCGACGGTGTCCGAGGTGCCGAAGAGGGAGACCAGCCAGGGCGCGGCGGGCAGGACCACGGTGACGACGGCCGCGCCGAGCAGCAGGGCGAGCCAGATGCCGTCCATCCCCTGCCGGATGGCGGCCTGGAGGTCGCCCGCGCCGACCTGTCGGGCGACGGCCGCGGTGGTGGCGTAGGCGAGGAAGACGAAGACGCTGACGGCGGTGGTGAGCAGGGCGGCGGCGATGCCGAGGCCGGCCAGCTGGGGGGTGCCCAGGTGTCCCACGATGGCGCTGTCGGCCATCACGAAGAGGGGCTCTGCGACGAGGGCGCCGAAGGCGGGGACGGCGAGCGTGAGTATCTCGCGGTCGTGCCGTTTCGGGGCAGCCTTCGCGGCGGTGGGGGCCTGGGTCATCTGCACAATCTAATCTTCCACAGGTAATAGACGCAAGGGTCAATGGATCCTTACGGTGGTGCTGACTTGGGAGTTCTCCGCACCCCGTTGGAGGCGATCTTGAGACAGTGGCCAATATTTTTCTTCCCCACAGCCTGCGGAAGAAGAAATCGCAGGTCAGCGAGGCGCGGGGGTGGGGTTGGTGATTTTGTCCACAGCGCCGTCCCCCGGTCCGTGCACAGCTTCGGGCGAGTTACCCACAGCATTGGGTCCGTCGTCCACATCTCATCCACACAGCCTGTGGATAACAAGATTGGCTGACGTCGCCGACGGCTCTACCGTTGTGCGTTGCCCGACGCGCCGAGAGCCGATTCGGGTGCCCCTAATGTCAGAGCCGTGTCGTAGAAAGAGTGACACGGCGAGGTCCGCGTTGCGGACGGGAGGAGGCGGCCCGGTGAGCATGCCCGAGCCCATGGACGACCCCTGGGCCGACAGCGGTCCCAGTGACCGTCTGCCCGCCCGTTCGCGCCGTGGCGGCGAAGGCCGCGGCCGCGGGGACGAACAGCACGACCGGGGCCGCGAGGGCGGCTCCTGGGACGGCGGAGGAGGCGGCTTCGAGCGCGTCCCCCCGCAGGACCTCGATGCCGAGCAGTCGGTGCTCGGCGGCATGCTGCTGTCCAAGGACGCGATCGCGGACGTGGTCGAGGTCCTCAAGGGCCACGACTTCTACCGGCCCTCGCACGAGACGATCTACCAGGCCATCCTCGACCTGTACGCCAAGGGCGAGCCGGCCGACCCCATCACGGTCGGCGCGGAGCTCACCCGGCGCGGCGAGATCAGCAAGGTGGGCGGGGCCTCGTACCTGCACACCCTGGTGCAGTCCGTGCCCACGGCGGCGAACGCCGAGTACTACGCGGAGATCGTCCACGAGCGCGCCGTCCTGCGCCGCCTGGTCGCGGCCGGCACGAAGATCACGCAGATGGCATACGCGGCGGACGGCGACGTCGACGAGATCGTCAACAGTGCCCAGGCCGAGATCTACGCCGTCACCGAGCAGCGGACCTCCGAGGACTACCTCCCGCTCGGCGACATCATGGAGGGCGCGCTCGACGAGATCGAGGCCATCGGATCGCGCTCCGGGCAGATGTCCGGCGTGCCCACCGGGTTCACGGACCTCGATTCCCTCACCAACGGCCTGCACCCGGGCCAGATGATCGTCATCGCGGCCCGTCCCGCCATGGGCAAGTCGACGCTCGCGCTGGACTTCGCCCGCGCCTGCTCGATCAAGAGCAACCTGCCCAGCGTCATCTTCTCCCTCGAAATGGGCCGCAACGAGATCGCGATGCGCCTGCTCTCGGCGGAGGCCCGGGTGGCGCTGCACCACATGCGCTCGGGCACCATGACGGACGACGACTGGACCCGGCTCGCCCGCCGGATGCCCGACGTCTCGGCCGCCCCGCTGTACATCGACGACTCCCCCAACCTGTCGATGATGGAGATCCGCGCCAAGTGCCGTCGGCTCAAGCAGCGCAACGACCTCTCGCTCGTCGTCATCGACTACCTCCAGCTGATGCAGTCGGGCGGCTCGCGCCGGCCCGAGAGCCGTCAGCAGGAGGTCTCGGACATGTCCCGAAACCTCAAGCTCCTCGCCAAGGAGCTGGAGGTGCCGGTGATCGCGCTGTCCCAGCTGAACCGTGGTCCCGAGCAGCGCACCGACAAGAAGCCGATGGTCTCCGACCTGCGTGAGTCCGGCTCGATCGAGCAGGACGCCGACATGGTGATCCTGCTGCACCGCGAGGACGCCTACGAGAAGGAGTCCCCCCGCGCCGGCGAGGCGGACCTGATCGTGGCCAAGCACCGTAACGGTCCGACGGCCACCATCACCGTGGCTTTCCAGGGCCATTATTCGCGGTTCGTGGACATGGCCAACACGTAGCATCCGATCATGGACGCCCTTTCTGAAGATCTTGAACTGCTCCCTTCCACCCGGCGTGCGCTGCGGCACCGGATCGCCGTCGCGCAGAGCGAGGGGCGGACCCCGTCGTTGGTGGCGGCCGTTTTGCGCGGCGGGGAGGTGGTGTGGGAGGGCTCCATGACCTCCGTCCCGGGCCACGGGCCGGACGGGAACGTCCAGTACCGGATCGGCTCGATCACCAAGACCTTCACGGCCGTTCTGGTGATGCGGCTGAGGGACGAGGGCCTGCTGGACCTGTCGGACCCGCTGGGCCGGCACCTGCCCGGGACCGGCGCCGACGAGGTGACCGTTGCCCAACTGCTCGCCCACACGGGCGGACTGGCGGCTGAGACGCCCGGGCAGTGGTGGGAGCGCTCGTCCGCCGAACTGCGGCCGGGGCTGGCCGAGGTGCTCGGTGAGGAACCCTTCAAGCACGCGCCGGGACGCGTCCACCACTACTCCAACCCCGGCTACACGCTGTTGGGTTCGCTCGTCGAGGCGCTGCGCGGGAAGCCGTGGGAAGAGGTGCTGAGGGCCGAGGTGCTGGAGCCGCTGGGGCTGGACCGGACGAGCGGCGAGCCGCGCGCCCCGCACGCCGGCGGCTGGGCGGTGCATCCCTGGGCGGACCTGATGATGCCGGAGCCCTCGGAGGACCTCGGGGTGATGGCCGCAGCCGGGCAGCTGTGGTCCACGACCGGGGACCTGGCGAGGTTCGCGGCCTTCCTGCTGAGGGGCGACGAGCGGGTGCTGAGCGCCGAGAGCGTACGGGAGATGCGTGCCGCGGCCGCCCCCGCCGCCCCCGCCGCCCCCGGCGAGGGCGGCTACGGGCTGGGCCTCCAGCTGAGCGTCTGCGACGGGCGCCGGCTCGTCGGCCACGGCGGCTCCCTGCCGGGATTCGTCGCGGGACTGTGGCTGAGCGAGGACGAGGACCTGGCGGCCGTCGTCCTGTCGAACTGCACCTCGGGGGTGCCCGCTTCGACGGTGGCCACGGACCTGATCGGGATCGTCGCGGAGGCCGAGCCCCGGTTCCCCGAGCCCTGGCGGCCGTTCCGGGAGGCCGACCGGGTGCCGCTGGAGCTGAGCGGAATCTGGTACTGGGGCACCGCGGCGCACGTGCTGCGGCTGCGGGCGGACGGCTCGCTGGAGCTGGGCCCGGTCGGCGTGAGCGGCCGCGCGGCCCGCTTCCGCGCCGAACCGGACGGCAGCTGGACGGGCCTGACGGGGTATTTCGCGGGGGAGACCCTGCGCGCCGTACGCCGTGACGACGGTACGCCGGGCCACCTCGACCTCGGGTCGTTCGTGTTCACTCGGGAGCCCTATGACCCCGAGGCCCCGGTGCCCGGCGGGGTGGACCCGCAGGGCTGGCGGGGCATCGGCTGACGGCCGTGCTCAGGCGGTGAGTTCGCGCTCCAAAGGGGTGCGGAACCGCGGGGTGATGCGGGCGTCGCCGACCCAGTCGGCGAGCCGGGCGGCCTCGGCCGTGATCGCTGCCGCGGCCTCCCGGCCGGGGTCGGCCAGCAACCGCCACACGACCTCCCCGCCCGGGCGCTGCGCCCAGCCGCCGACGATCTCGCCGTTCCACCACACCGTCGGGCCGATGTTGCCCGCGTAGTCGAACAGGGCGGGCCGGTGGGCGGGGTCGAGGTGGAAGCTGCGGTCGGCCCAGCCCATGCTGCTGGGGTCCAGCCCCGGCAGCAGGGCGGCCCAGGGTTCCGGTGCGGGTTCCGCGACGGTGTCACCGGGGGAGACGAGCGCCGTGCCCCCGTCCTCGAGCCGGACCTCGTCGGGGCCCACGGCGGCCAGTGCCTTGCGCACCTCGGTGAGCGTCCAGCCGGTCCACCACTTGAGGTCGGCCTCGGTGGCCGGTCCGTAGGCGCGCAGCCAGCGGCGGGCGATCTCGGCGCGGGCTTCCGGGACCGGTACGGCGGGCCAGGGCCGCGTGTGCACCCAGCGGAACTGGCTGGAGGTCCACGAACCGCGCGGGCGGTCCCGGCGGATCCTGCCGTCGGCGGCCAGCAGGCGGATCACCCGCGTGGCGACCCCGGTCTGCGCCTCGTACTTCTTGCCCCGGCCGACGGTGATCTTCTGCCGGAGGGCGGGGACGGCCGCGGAGAGCTGGCTGCCCGTCGAGGGCCCGGCGGCGTCGAGGGCGTCGAGGGCGGCGGCTTCGGCACTGGCCAGCCAGTCGGCATCGAGGCCCTGGCCGTCCTCGTCGAGGTGTTTGAGGAGGCTCCGGCGTTCCTTGGCGGCGATGCCCCGGGCGGTGGACGAGTCCACGTAGGGCGCGAGTTCGCTGGACACGGCGAAGAGGGTGTTGCGCATGCTGAGCAGGCGGACGAGGCTGACGTCCTCGTACAGGGCCTGCTCGATCGCGGGCGGTCCGCCTTCGGTGAGGCGGGCCCGGGCCGAGAGGTAGACGGTGGCGGCGTCGGTGGCGTGGAGGGCGACGACGGCGTCCGCCGCCTCGGCGACGGTGGCGGCGCGGGCCGACGGAGCGAGGCGGTGGCGCCGGGCCAGCCGGTTGCGGCGCTCGGCGGCGGTGACGAGGGGAAGGCTGCGGCTCATCCTCCGGATCGTAGGCCGGGCCACCGACAGCGGCCCGGCCTACGCCGGTCGCGGTCAGAGCTGGAGCTTGAACCCCACGTGGGAGGCGGTGAATCCGAGCCGCTCGTAGAAGCGGTGGGCGTCGGTACGCGTCACGTCCGAGGTGAGCTGGACCAGCTGGCAGTTCTCCAGCCGGGACCGCTCGATGGCCCATTCGACGAACCGGGTGCCCAGCCCGCTGCCGCGTTCTTCGGCGTGGACCCGTACGCCTTCGATGAGGGAGCGGGTGGCTCCCTTGCGGGAGAGGCCGGGCACGATCGTGAGCTGGAGGGTGCCCACCACCCGCTCACCGCGGACGGCGACGACGACGTGCTGGTGCGGGTCGTCGGTCAGCCGCTTGAGGGCGGCGACGTACGGGGCCAGGTCGTCCGGGGATTCCCGGGTGGCGCCCAGCGGATCGTCGGCGAGCAGGGCGACGATCGCGGGCAGATCCGCCTCGGTGGCGGGCCGGATGGCGAGTTCCGGGGCTTCGGTCATGGGAGGGCCTTTCTGGTGTTCAGCCCGCGGCGACGGTGAGCGGTGCCCACCGGCGGGACCAGTCGCCGGGAAGGCCGGGGATGTCGCGGGTCATCACGGCGTTGAAGGCCAGGGACTCCAGCCCTCGGGCCTTGAGCCACGCGAGGAGTTCCTCGTGGCGCACGTCGACGTCCGTGCGCAGGGGCCGGTCGGTGGTGGCCGCCAGGGCGGTCACCAGGGCCTGGGCCGTTGCGGTGTCACGGGCGATCAGCGGGCCGACGACATGGGTGTTCATGTTGGGCCAGAGGGCGGCGTAGCCGATGAGGTCGCCGGAGCCGTTCTCGGCGACGAGCACCTTGTCCGCGAAGGCCGGCAGCCGCGTGATCATGTGGGTCCGGTCGGTGCCGAACACCTCCGTGTCCAGGCGGACGATCCGTGGGAGGTCCTCGCCCGTGGCCGGCCGTACGGGGACGGCCGCGTCGCCGCCGGGCTCGGGGCGGAAGGGGCCGCGGACCATCTCCGCGCGGCCCGTGGTGTCGAAGCCGAGCTCCTCGTAGAGCGGGCGGCCGTACGGGGTGGCGTGCAGGGTGAGCGGGATACCGGCGAGGACGTCGTCGCAGACGTGCGCCATCAGGCGGCGCCCGAGACCCTGGCGGGCGTACCGGTCGGCGACCAGCACCATCCCGATGGCGGCGAGGTCCGGTTTGACGGGGCTGTCCCCGTACCGGGTGACGACACAGGCCGCGGCGAGTCCCTTGCCGTCGGGGGCGTCGACGCCGTAGCCGGTTCCGGCGGCGAGGAGCAGCCCCCACTTGTGGTCCTCACGGGGCCAGCCACGGTCCTCGGAGAGGTCGGCGCAGGATCGGAGGTCGTCCGGGTTCAGCGTGCGGATGGGCAGATCGGTGAGCGGTGATGGTGTCACTGGCCCAGAGTGGATCATCGGCTCGGGGAGAGTCCAGAGGATTCGGAAGGTCGGGCGGAGCGATGTTTCACGTGAAACGGCGATGTTTCACGTGAAACACAGAGCTAGGCTCGGCAGCTATGACGCTGCTGCACCTCTTTGATCTCGACGGGACGCTGATGTACGGGTCGGCCGCACCGGTCGAGATCTCCCGGCAGCTCGGGAAGGCATCGGAGATCGCGGAGCTGGAACGGGCCTTCGGTGCCCGGGAGATCGGCCCGCACGAGTTCTCGGTGGCGGCGCACGGGCTGTGGGCGGACCTGACGCCCGCGCACGTCCGCGCGGCCTTCGACGGGTCGCCCTGGCTGTCGGGGATCCGGGAGGTCTGGCAGGAGATCCGGGAGCGCGGTGACTACTGCGCGGTGATCTCGCTGTCGCCCTCCTTCTTCGTCGAGCTGCTGCTGGAGTGGGGCGCGCACGCCGCTCACGGATCCGTTTTCCCGGAAGTGCCGTTCACCCGCCCCGTGGAGGTGGCGGGCATCCTGACCCCCGAGGCCAAGGTGGACGTCGCGGACCTGCTGTGCGAGCGGTTCGGGGTGACCCGGGGCGACTGCGTCGCGTACGGGGATTCCATGACCGACGCGGTCCTCTTCGAGGTGGTGTCGCGCTCGGTGGCGGTGAACGCGCGGCCCTACCTGGCAGCTCGGGCGACGCATGTCTACGAGGGCCGTGACCTGCGCGAGGCGTACCAGCTCCTCGGCGCGGCACGTCCGGGAGCCGAGGCATCTTAAGGGGGAGGAGAGTGGGAAACGCGGCTTTTCCCCATTCCCCCGCCGCGCTCTCGACGGACTGGCACGCTGTGAAACCCGGAACCACGGATTCGAGGCCGTGGCGCGTGCAGACCCGACCGAGATGCTCGAAGCGAGGCACCGCATGGACGCTCCGCCCACCAGATCGGCAAGACCGACGGGCCGGATACCTTCCGGGGGCGGTGCGATCGAGCCTTCCCCGGATGCCGTGCTCATCCGCCGGACCCTCGCGGAGATCGCACCCGTAGCCAACAAGGTGACCTCGTACTTCTACGCCCTGGTGTTCACGGGACACCCCGAGGTCCGCGAGATGTTCCCGGCGGCCATGGACACCCAGCGCGACCGGCTGCTGAAGGCACTGCTCACCGCGGCCGAGCACATCGACGACCCGGCCGTACTGACCCCTTACCTACGGGGGCTCGGCACCGGCCACCGCAAGTACGGCACCATGGCCGGGCACTACCCGGTGGTGGGAGAGGCCCTGATCGGGGCACTGGCCCGGTACGCGGAACACACCTGGGGACCGGAGGCCGAGGCGGCGTGGGTACGCGCCTACACCGCCATCTCCCAGATCATGATCGACGCCGCCGCCGAGGAAGAGGCCACCCCGGCCTGGTGGCACGCGGAGGTGGTCTCCCACGATCTGCGCACCTCGGACATCGCGGTGCTGACGGTCCGCCCCGACCAGCCCTACCCCTTCCTCGCCGGCCAGTACACGAGCCTGGAGACCCCGTGGTGGCCACGGGTGTGGAGGCACTACTCCTTCGCCTCGGCGCCGCGCGCCGACGGGCTGCTGTCCTTCCACGTCAAAGCCGTCCCGGCGGGCTGGGTCTCCAACGCCCTGGTACGGCACGCCCAGCCGGGCGACGTCCTGCGGCTGGGGCCGCCGGCCGGGTCGATGGTGGTGGACCACAGCACCGACAACGGGATGCTGTGCCTGGGCGGGGGAACCGGAATCGCCCCGATCAAGGCACTGATCGAGGACGTGGCCGAGCACGGCGAGCGGCGGCCGATGGAGGTCTTCTTCGGGGCGCGCAGCGACCACGACCTCTACGACAAGGACACCCTGCTGGGGCTGCAGCGCTCCCACCCGTGGCTGTCGGTGCGCCCGGTGATCGGCGAGGGGCTGGCGGGCCAGCTGCCGCAGGCGGTCGGCGAACACGGGCCGTGGAGCTCGTACGACGCCTTCATCTCGGGGCCGCCCGCGATGATCCGCAGCGGCGTGGACGCGCTCAAGCGGATCGGCATCCCCGGGGAGCGCATCCGCTACGACGCGGTCGAGGGGCTGGCGGGCGTGGCCGGCTGAGACCGGTGCGGGCCCGCCCGCTCCCCGGCACGTTCAGCCCAGGTCGGGGGCGTGCATGGCGCGTACCCCCTCGATGTTGCCGTCGAGGTAGTGGCGCAGCGAGAGCGGCACCAGGTGGACCGCGGCGATGCCGACCCGGCTGAAGGGCACGCGGACGATCTCGTACTCGCCCTCGGGCTCGTCGATCTCGGGACCGTGGCGCTGGCCGAGGTCCATCGACTCCAGGTGGCAGACGAAGAAGTGCTGCACCTTCACGCCGGTCACCCCGCCGGAGGCGATGTGTTCGACGGTGTCGACGAAGCAGGGCACCACGTCGGTGATCTTGGCGCCGAGTTCCTCGTGGAGTTCTCTGTGGAGGGCGTCGACGACGGTGGCGTCCGAGGCCTCCACTCCCCCGCCCGGCGTGAGCCAGTACGGGTCGACGCCGGGCTTGGTGCGCTTGATGAGGATCAGGTCGTCACCGTCGAGCAGGATCGCGCGGGCGGTGCGTTTGACCACAGGACGTTCGGTCATGGGAGAAGAGTGGCCCAGGACTCCGCTTCTGAAACGCGCCGCGGTCCGAAACCCGGCGGCTCACCAGTGCGCGGCGGCGCGCAGCAGGCGGTCGTGGGCGCGGGCGAGGTGCGCGAGGGCCAGGCTGCCGGTCCGTACGACGAGGAACCAGGTGCGCAGCGGCGGCAGGGCGGGCTCCAGCAGGGCGACGATCTCCCCGCGGCCGAGGGCGTCCTGGCACAGGTACCGGGGCAGGACGGCGAGTCCGGCGCCGGCCCGGACGCATTCCAGAACGGCCCGCAGATCGGGTACGACGACGGTGGCGGCGCACTCGGGTACGGAGTCGAAGACGGCGGCCCAGTAGCGGGTGATCAGCGGCAGGCTCTCGTGGACCTCGACGACCGGGATCCCGTCGAGGGCGACCGGACCCTTGTCGCGCAGTTCGGCCCGGTCGGTGAGGGCGGCCCAGTAGGGCGCCGCGACCAGGACCTGTTCCTCGTCGCAGAGGGCGTTCGCCGTGAACAGCGCGCCGCGCGGGCGGGAGGTGGTGACGATCAGGTCGTGCTGCCCGGCGGCCAGCCCGTCGAGGCTCTCCCGCGCGTCGGGCGCGAGGGCCGTGCGCAGGCTCTGCCCCTGCCCGACCAGGGGCGCGAGGGCGGGGAGCACCCGCAGGCACAGGAACTCGGGGGGACCCGCGAGGTGGAGGGTGCGCGAGGTTCCGGTGGCCTCGCGCTCGGTCTCGGCGATCCGGAGCAGGGCGTCGAGGTGCGGGGCGGCCTTGTGGGCCAGTTCGTCGCCGACCGCCGTGGGCGTGACGCCGCGTGCGCGACGGTGGAACAGGGGCCGGCCGAGCTGGCGTTCGAGGGTGCGGATCTGTGAGGTGACGGCGGGCTGGGACAGCCCGAGCAGTGCCGCGGCCCGGGTGAAGGAGCCGGCCCGGTGTACGGCGACGAAGGTGCGCAGCAGGGCCAGGTCCATGGCGGCCCCTCTCGGTGGGGGCCTTCAACTATAAATATGCCGATAGGCCCCTGTCGCTACCGTGATTGGACTCTGACGCTGAGTCAATTAGCCTTGACCACGTGGTTCTTCAGCTAGGGAACCCGGGGCGGTCCGAGCCACCAGGGGGGAGGCTCGGACCGCTTTTCCCCGCCCCGGTCAGGCCCCGGGACCTGCGCATTCAAGGGCCCGCAGGACATCCGCGACCAGGTCCCCGGGGTCCTCGGCGCCGGCGGAGAAGCGGATGAATCCCTCCGGCACGGCGTCGCCGCCCCAGCGTCCTCGACGCTCCGCGGTGGACCGTACTCCGCCGAAACTCGTGGCGTCCTCCACCAGGCGCAGGGCGGTCATGAAGCGCTCCGCGTGCGCGCGGTCCGGCAGGGTGAAGGAGACGACGGAGCCGAAGCCGCTCATCTGCCGGGCGGCCGTCTTGTGGGACGGATCCGAGGGAAGCCCCGGATAGCGCAGCCCGGTCACCTCGAGGCGGCCGGCGAGCGCCTCGGCGACGGCCAGGGCGTTGCCCCACTGGCGCTCGGCGCGCAGCTGGATGGTGGCCAGGGAACGGTGGGCGAGCCAGGCCTCCATGGGGCCCGGGATCGCGCCGACGATCTTGCGCCAGCGGCGGACGCTCGCGGCCAGCGCGGGGTCGCGGCAGACGACGTAACCGAGGAGCAGGTCGCCGTGGCCGGTGAGTCCCTTGGTGCCGCTGGCCACGGAGAAGTCCGCGCCGAGCTCCAGGGGCCGTTGCCCGAGGGGGGTCGCGAGGGTGTTGTCGACGGCGACCAGGGTGCCGCCGGCGTGCGCGGCCTCCACGAGGCGGCGTACGTCGCACACATCGAGCCCGGGGTTGGAGGGGGTCTCGATCCACAGCAGCCGGGCCCCGTCGAGCACGGTGAGCTGAGCGTCCTCGCCGGTCGGCGCGGTGCGCACGTGGATCCCGTACGCCTCGAGCTGCTCGCGGACCAGGGGGAGTGCCTGGTAGCCGTCGTCGGGCAGGACGACGGTGTCGCCGGTGCGGGCCTGGGACAGCAGGACGGCGGAGACCGCGGCCATGCCGGAGGCGAAGACGACGGTGTCCACGCCTTCCTGACCGGGTGCCTCCAGCTCCCCGATGGCGCGTTCCAGCAGGGTCCAGGTGGGGTTGGTGTCGCGGCCGTAGGTGTACGGGCCTTCCACGTCACCGGGGAGGTGGAAGTGGGCGGCGAAGACCGGTCCGGGCAGGGGCGGCTCGTTCTTGACGGGCTCGGGCAGCCCGGCGCGCACGGCGCGCGTGGCGTCCGCGTACAGGGCGGTGGGGGTGGGCCCGTCTGCGGGGTGATCGTTCACGGATGGTCTCCTTCGGGGCCGCGCGTGCCCGCTCAGTTCTTGTCGGGGAGGGCGAGGTTCAGGGCCCACGAGACGATGGAGATGATGAGCCCGCCGAGGACGGCGGTCCAGAAGCCGTCGACGTGGAAGCTGAGGTCGAACTGCTTGGCCAGCCACGAGGTCAGCATCAGCATCAGCGCGTTCACGACGAGGGTGAAAAGGCCGAGGGTGAGGACGAACAGCGGGAACGACAGCAGCTTCACCACGGGCTTGACGATCAGGTTGACCAGGCCGAAGACCAGCGCCACCAGGATCAGGGTGAGTGTGCGGCGGCCGAGGCTGCTGCCGTCGTCGAGGGTGATTCCGGAGAGCAGCCAGACGGCGACGGCCAGGGCCGCCGCGTTGGCGAGCGTCTTGACTACGAAATTCGTCATGTGTCTGATCGTGGCAGAGAAGATCCCGGTGGGACATCGTCAGATCAGCGGATCCCACGGCAGCACCGAGCAAGGGCAAGGGGCACAACACGCATGAAGGCCTTCAGGCTGGACGAGCTCGAAGCGGAGCGGGCCGCCAACGACGGCGCCTACCTCCAGTTCCTGCGCGAGCGGAACATGTCGGTCGGGCTGTACGCCCTCGAGGCCGGGCAGAGCGACCCGCAGCAGCCGCACCGTCAGGACGAGGTCTACTTCGTGGTGAGCGGGCGCGCTTCGATCACGGTCGGGGACGAGACGACGATGGTGGCCAACGGCAGCGTCGTCTACGTGCCGGCGGGTGTGCCGCACAAGTTCCACCACATCACCGAACCCTTGAAGGTGATGGTGGTCTTCTCCCCGCCGGAGGGCTGAGGGTCGGTGCCCCCGACCCCCTAGGGGGCGGATCAGGGGGTTCCGGGGGGCCGGCGGTCCCCGTGCGTCACCGTGCGCTCCTAGCATCGAAGCAAGAAGTCACGGACGAGGAAGAGGTACGGACATGGACGGCATCCGAGCGACGTTCGCGGGCACGCCCTGGTGGGTCAAGTGGGTGGCCGTTCCGCTGCTGGCGCTCTTCGTCTTCGGCGGAGTGATCATCAGCATCCTCGGCACGCTGATCTCGTTCGTCTTCAAGCTGCTGCTCTTCGTCGCCCTCGTCGGCGGTCTGATCTTCGTGGTCAAGAAGTTCACGGGCAGCGGCTCGAAGTCCTCCTCCGGCGACTGGTAGGCCGTCCCTCCACCCGGGAGCGGTACGGGGATTGACCCAGGCGGGGGAACGGTACGGGCGGAATCGCCCACACCCGGGAAGCGGTGGATAGGGTCGCGATCTGCGCCGTTCCCTGGGGGTGAGCTTTGTCTTCGGTTCACAATGCCGGTGTGCCGACCCTCATCGGTTCGGTGCAGCGGGCGCTGAGGCTGCTGGAAGCGGTGGGTGCCCATAGCGAGGGAGCCCCGGCGAAACAACTGGCGCGCGAAGCCGGGCTCCCGCTCCCCACGGCCTACCACCTGCTGCGCACCCTGACGCACGAGGGCTATCTGCGCAGGGTGAGCGGTGTGTTCGTGCTCGGCGACGCGGCCGGTCGGCTGGCGGACGGCGGACTTCAGCAGAAACGTCGCAGCATGATCCTCGACTCGCTCGCGCACTTCCGCGACGCGGTCGGGGCCCCCGTCTACTTCGCGGTCTACCGCGAGGGTGAGATCGAGGTCGTGGGTGTCTCGGACACCCCGGCCAGCCCGGCCTGCGAGGAGTGGGCCGACTTCCGCGAGACCGGCCACGCGCACGCCATCGGGCAGTGCCTGCTCGGGCAGCTCGACGAGAAGGCGCGCAGGGAGTACTACGACCGTCATCCGGTCGAGAGCATCACGCCCTACACCGTGCGGGACGTCAGTGCCCTGGAGCAGCGGATCGGCTCCCTGGAGCGAATGCAGCCGGTGACAGAGCGTCAGGAGTATTCCCTGGGTACGGTGTGCGCGGCCATCCCGATCACCGCCGGCGATACCGCCGCAACCATGGCGATTTCACTCCCTTTGCACCAAGAAGACCGGTTGCTCTATGCGGTCGATCGGCTACGGAGTGAAGTAGGCGCGCTGTTGAGCACCCTCTCGTTCTCTATCAGTATCTGAAAACTCACTCCTTGTGATCTGCATGCGCTTACACCACCCTTGTCAAGAGGGCCTTGGGGGACCATTCCTGGCCACTTCCACTACAGCGGGGTAGTCAATGCGCGAGTCGGTACAGGCAGAGGTCATGATGAGCTTCCTCGTTTCCGAGGAGCTCTCGTTCCGGATCCCGGTGGAACTCCGGTACGAAGCCCGTGACCCCTATGCGGTGCGCCTGACCTTCCACCTTCCCGGAGACGCGCCTGTGACCTGGGCGTTCGGCCGGGAGTTGCTTCTCGACGGCATCAACAAGCCGTGCGGTGACGGTGATGTGCACATCGCCCCCACCCACCCGGACGAGCTGTCCGACGTCCACATCCGGCTCCAGGTCGGCGGTGACCGGGCCCTGTTCCGTGCGAGCGCGGCGCCGCTCGTCGCGTTCCTCGACCGGACCGACCGGCTGGTTCCGCTCGGTCAGGAGCGCAACCTCGGCGACTTCGAGGAGAACCTGGACGACGCGCTCGGCAAGATCCTCGCCGAATCGCGGCAGAACGAGCAGAACGCGGGCTGAGCGGGCGGCGGTGACAGGTCAGCGCTTGCGCCGGCGGCCCCGGCCGCCGCGGACCGGCCTCGGAGCCCCGTCGGCGACCGGAGATCCCGGTCGGTCGGCGGACACCACCAGCGTCGCGAGCGCCGTCGTCACGGGGACCGAGGCCACGAGCCCGATCGAGCCCACGAGGGTCCGTACGATCTCCTCCGCGACCATCTCGCTGTTGGCCACCGACCCCATACTGCTGTTCGCGATCGAGAACAGAAGCAGCAGGGGCAGCGCGGCGCCCGCGTACGCGAGCACCAGGGTGTTGACCACCGACGCGATGTGGTCGCGGCCGATCCGGATGGCCGCCCCGTACAGGGCGCGCGGGCCCATCTTCGGGTCGGCCTGGTGGAGTTCCCAGACGGCCGAGGTCTGCGTCACGGTCACGTCGTCGAGGACGCCGAGGGAGCCGATGATCACGCCCGCGAGCAGCAAACCGCTCATGTCGATGGACGGGTACAGGCCGTGGATCAGCCCGGTGTTGTCGTCCGTGTTGCCGGTCAGGAAGGCCCAGTCGATGAACACCGAACCCAGTACCCCGATCAGGAGCAGCGAGACGAGGGTCCCCAGGACGGCGACCGAGGTCCTGGCCGTCAGACCGTGGCACATGTAGAGGGCGATCAGCATGATCGCGCTGGCTCCGATGACCGCGACGAGAAGGGGGTTCGAGCCCTGGAGGATCGCCGGGAGGATGAACAGCATCAGGATCCCGAAGCTGACCACCAGGGCCACGAGCGCGAAGACGCCGCGCATCCGTCCGACCACGACGACCGCGACGGCGAAGATCCCGGCCAGCACCGCCAGCGGGAGCTTGCGGTTCACGTCGATCACGGAGTACTGGAGGTCCCGCGGAGCGTCCGGGGCGTAGGCGACCACCACCTTCTGGCCCTTCTCCAACTGCCGCGGCGCGCCCGGCTGGACGATCTCGAAGAAGGCCCGGCCCTTCTCCGGCCCGGTCGTGACCTCGACGGTCGCCTTCTTGCACTCGCCGGTCTGCGCGGCCTGCGCCTCGCGCCCCTCGGGGGTGGAGGTGTCGCCGGTGGGGGGCACCTGCGAGGCGTTCACGGATTTGCAGTCGACCTTTGCCAAGGCGACGACCAGGCCCTGCTGGGTCTGGCGGTCGAACCCCACTCCGGTGCGCTCGTGGGCCGGGGCGCCGCCCGGCCAGAGGACCACCATGCCGATGAAGACGGCGGCGGCGAAGGGGATCAGAACCGCGGCGATGACCTTGCGCAGATGCTTGGAGACCGGGGCAGCCGGCCCGTGGCCGTGGCTGTGGGAATGCCCATGCGGGGCACCGGCCGCGGGTCCGTGGGACTCGTGCTCGTGACCGGTGTGGCCATGGGGATCCGTGGGCGTGGTGGGGGGCTGCGGCGAGGACGTCACTGGCAGATCATCGCAAGAGATGAGGGGGCCCACTGTTCAGCACGCCACAAATGACGCTAGCGTGGGGGCACCTTTGCACAACGCGGGAGCTCGGAGCACCGGGCTGAGAGGGCGCTGATCACCGTACGCGCATGAAAATGCGTACGGGAAGAGGCTGCGCCGACCGCCGAACCTGTTACCGGGTAATGCCGGCGTAGGGAGATCAGGTCTCATGACCATTCAGGACGCACGCACGCCTGCCGTCAGCCAGGACGCCGACGGCCAGACCGAGCGCCAGCCCGGCTGGCACAAGGGATACCTGGCGGGCTCCCGCCCGGACATCCGGGTGCCGGTCCGTCAGGTCCACCTCACCAACGGCAAGGACGTCACGCTCTACGACACGTCCGGCCCGTACACCGACCCGCAGATCGAGACCGACGTGCGCCGGGGACTGCCGCCCCTGCGCGAGAACTGGATCATCGGACGCGGCGACACCGAGGAGTACGCGGGCCGTCCCGTGCGCCCCGAGGACGACGGCATCAAGCACACCTCCCCGCGCGGTGGCCTCAAGAACCTCGACGCGGTCTTCCCCGGCCGCCCCCGTCAGCCCCGCCGGGGCCGTGGCGGCGCTGCCGTCACGCAGCTCGCGTACGCCCGCCGCGGCGAGATCACCCCGGAGATGGAGTACGTCGCGATCCGCGAGAACGTCTCCCCCGAGGTCGTCCGCGAGGAGATCGCCGCAGGTCGCGCGGTGCTCCCCGCCAACGTGAACCACCCCGAGATCGAGCCGATGATCATCGGCAAGCGGTTCCTGGTGAAGGTCAACGCCAACATCGGCAACTCCGCGGTCACCTCCTCGATCGAAGAGGAGGTCGACAAGATGACCTGGGCCACCAAGTGGGGCGCCGACACGGTCATGGACCTCTCGACCGGCCGCAACATCCACACCACGCGCGAGTGGGTCCTGCGCAACTCCCCCGTCCCGATCGGCACCGTGCCGCTGTACCAGGCTCTGGAGAAGGTCGACGGCCGCGCCGAGGACCTGACCTGGGAGATCTACAAGGACACGGTCATCGAGCAGGCCGAGCAGGGCGTCGACTACATGACGGTTCACGCCGGCGTGCTGCTGCCGTACGTCCCGCTCACCGCCCGCCGCAAGACGGGCATCGTCTCGCGCGGCGGCTCGATCATGGCCGCGTGGTGCCTGGCGCACCACAAGGAGAACTTCCTCTACACGAACTTCGAGGAACTCTGCGAGATCCTCGCGACCTACGACGTCACCTACTCGCTCGGTGACGGCCTGCGTCCCGGCTCCATCGCGGACGCCAACGACGCGGCGCAGTTCGCGGAGCTGAAGACGCTGGGCGAGCTGAACACGATCGCCAAGCGCCACAACGTGCAGACGATGATCGAGGGCCCGGGCCACGTCCCGATGCACAAGATCAAGGAGAACATCGACCTCCAGCAGGAGATCTGCGAGGAGGCGCCGTTCTACACGCTCGGCCCGCTGACCACGGACGTCGCGCCCGCGTACGACCACATCACCTCGGGCATCGGCGCCGCGATGATCGCCTGGTGGGGCACCGCGATGCTCTGCTACGTCACGCCCAAGGAGCACCTGGGCCTGCCGAACCGGGACGACGTGAAGACCGGCGTGATCACGTACAAGATCGCCGCGCACGCCGCCGACCTGGCCAAGGGCCACCCGGGCGCCCAGGAATGGGACGACGCCCTGTCGGACGCGCGCTTCGAGTTCCGCTGGGAGGACCAGTTCAACCTGGCCCTCGACCCGGTCACGGCCCGTGAGTTCCACGACGAGACCCTGCCGGCCGAGCCCGCCAAGACCGCGCACTTCTGCTCCATGTGCGGTCCGAAGTTCTGCTCGATGAAGATCTCCCAGGACATCCGCCGGGAGCACGGCGGCGACCTGAAGGCCGAGGAGATCCAGGCGGGCATGGCGGAGAAGTCCGCCGAGTTCGCGGCCTCGGGCAACCGCGTCTACCTGCCGCTGGCGGACTGACACCGCAGACGAGCGCCGTCCCGGGAGGCTGTGCGGCTTCTCAGGACGGCGTTTCTGGCGCGCTTGTCGGTCGGGCGACGGCTACCAGTAGCATCCGGTGGTTCGCCCGGACCGACCTGCGGTCTCTGCGTGATGAAAGAGGCGCCAGTGCACGACGTACAGTCCCCTCCGGTCCAGGAGCAGCTGCCCGGCGAAGTCGTGGCCCTGGCGGCTTCCGAAGGGCTGGGAGAGCTTCGGGCGTCCTTCCTCCCGAAGCGCATGGGCGCCGGCAGGATCGCCGGCCTGGCCTTCTTTTCGCTCTTTGGCCTGCTGGTCTTCGTGCTGCCTGGCCTGCTCTTCATCTGGCAGCTCCTGCAGGCCCCCAACTTCAACCGCAAGCAGGCGGCGAAGCGGATCCATTGCTTCGAGCACGGGCTCATCGTGAGTGATCGCAGCGGTCCGGTCGCCGTCCGGTGGGACTCGGCCTCGGTGCTGCAGCAGATCACCGAGCGTTACGCGAACGGTGTGTACGTCGGGACCAGTTACCTCTACACGCTGTTCAAGCGGGACGGTTCCACGATCGAGCTGACGGGCTTCTACGCGAACCCGGAGGTCTGGGGAGCGGCGATCCAGCACGAGATCACCAGGGCCCAGCTGCCGGGAGTGCTCGACCTGTTGAGCCGTGGTGGAACCGCCCACTTCTGTGACATAGCCGTGAACGCGGGCGGGATGGCGACAGCGAAGCGGGGCACCCTGCCGTGGAGCGAGGTGCAGCGGGTCGAGGTCAAGAACGGCATGGTGTTCGTGGAGAAGGCCGGAAAGCTGCTGCCCTGGTCCAACACCCCGGTCCGCAAGGTCCCCAATTTCTTCATGTTCCTGGCAGTCGTCGACCACCAGCGTGGCCGAAGCTAACCCGTCAACCCGTTATCGAGTCTTTGCATTTCACTTGAATCACACGCGGGTTGATATTGGCGTGATTGTCGTGAACGCGTACAACGGGCGCCGATACGGTGCGGCGAGCACTACCGCTACGTCACGCACATCAGAGGATCACATGAGCACCCCGCAGAACCCCCAGGTCCCGTCGTCGCCCGAGGCGGTCGCGGCGGCTCCCTTCCCGTACGCCGAGGCCACGCAGGCCGCGGCATCGGCGCCCAGGAAGAGCAAGCGCAAGAAGGTGCTCTCGCTGCTCGGCACTCTCGCGGTGATCATCGTTCTGGCGGTCGTCAAGGTCGCCATCAGTGACGCGATCAACGGACCCGTGCACGCCAAGGCAGGCGAGTGCGTCTCTGTCACCGGCAGTGCCAATAACCCGTCGGTCGATACGGTCGGCTGCGGTGACAGCAAGGCCACGCACACGGTGTCGAAGGTCGTCGACAACACCTTCGACGTCAACGTCTGCGGCGACGGCTTCGACGCGCTCGCGCAGCAGATGGACGACGACGAGTTCGTACTCTGTCTGACGCCGAAGAAGTGATCACCGGTACCGCCGGAACCACGTCGTAGCACGGCGGTTGGTCCCATCCGGGCATGAGCCGGCTGACGGCCGGATCGTGGTCTTGACCTGGAGTGCGCTCCAGCTCCTAGAGTGCGGGCGCATGACCATGCGATACCGAAATCTGGGTGGGACCGGCATCGAGGTGAGTGCGCACTGCCTCGGCACGATGATGTTCGGGGCGGTGGGGAACCCGGACCACGAGGAGTGTGCCCGGATCATCCATGCCGCGCTCGACCGGGGCATCAACTTCGTCGACACCGCGGACATGTACTCGGCCGGTGAGTCCGAGGTGATCGTCGGGAAGGCGCTCAAGGGGCGGCGCGACGATGTCGTGCTCGCCACGAAGGTCCACTTCCAGATGGGAGAGGGCCGCAATCGCAGCGGCAACTCGCGGCGCTGGATCGTGCGCGCCGTGGAGGACAGCCTGCGGAGGCTGGACACCGACTGGATCGACCTCTACCAGGTGCACCGGCCGGACCACACGACCGACGTCGAGGAGACGCTGTCGGTCCTGGGCGACCTGGTCAGGGCCGGGAAGATCCGGTCCTTCGGGTGCTCGACCTTCCCGGCCGAAGAGCTGGTCGAGGCCCATCACGTCGCCGAGCGGCGGGCGCTGCCCCGCTTCCGGACCGAGCAGCCGCCGTACTCGATCCTCGCGCGGGGGATCGAGGCCGACGTCCTGCCGGTCGCCCGTCGCTACGGAATGGGCGTGCTGACCTGGAGCCCGCTCGCGTCGGGCTTCCTGAGCGGGAAGCACCGGCTCGGCCGCCCGGTCGATCTGACCTCGGGCCGTGCGGCGCTGACTCCGGCGCGGTTCGATCCGGCGATCCCGGGCAACGTCGCCAAGCTGGAAGCCGTGGAGCGGCTCGTCGAGCTGGCCGGAGAGATCGGCTGCACGCTGCCGGAGCTGGCGGTCGCCTTCCCCGTCGCCCACCCGGCGGTCACCTCGGTGATCATCGGCCCCCGGACGATGGAGCAGATGGAGTCCCTGGTGAAGGGGGCCGGTCTGGTTCTCGATGACGCGGTGCTCGACCGGATCGACGAGATCGTGGCTCCGGGTGAGAACCTCTACCACCCGGACGGGGTCTGGCGCCCGACGGCCCTGACGGACGCAGGACAGCGGCGGCGGGCGCTGAGCGACCGGGCCGCGGGCTAGACGGGCGCCCGGCGCGATGTTTCACGTGAAACACCGGCCGGTTTCCCGGCCGGTGTTTCACGTGAAACGGAGACCGCGGGCCGCAGGGCGGCAGCGGCGAAGCCGCGGTTGGCCCGGGTCTGACGTCGGTAGGACTCCGGCAGCTCGGGCATGGCCAGCAGCCGGTCGCAGGCTCGGATGGACGTGGCCATGTCCCCGGTCCAGTACGCGGTGACCGAGTGCTCGAAGAGGAGCCCCCACCGGTACACCCAGGGCTGTACGAAGAGCAGGTCGTCCGGGACCGGCCGGTTCAGGACCGCCCCTGTGATCGCATGCGCCGAGTGGTGGCGGCCCAGCAGCCGCAGCCGGCAGGCGAGTTCGTAGCAGGCTTCCAGGCGGCCGGGCCGGGAGTCCCAGGCACGCGAGAGGGCGTCCATGGCGGCGGGCCAGTCTTCGGAATCGCCGTACAGGACCCCGGCCTGGAGGAGCGAGTAGTAGACCTCCTCGGCCCAGCCGCCCAGGGTGGCGCGCCGTTCGTAGAGCTTGATCGACGCGGCGGTGTCCCCCATGTCGCGCAGGGTCTGGGCGAGGTGGAAGACCGTGTGGGGATTGGACGGGTCCCGCTGGAGTTCCGCACCCAGCAGGCGGGCGTTGCGCTCCAGCCGGCCGGGCCGGGAGGCGCCGTCGGTGTGGTCCTCGGTGACGAGGGCGTCGAGGTTCTCCTGGAGGCCCGGCCGCCGGTCGTTCTCGTCCCGCCGGTCGCAGGTGAGGTACGCGTGGGTGACGCCCTCGTACCGCCAGGGCAGATCGGCCCGGACGAGGCGCTTGACCCGGGATTCGGTCCCGCCTGTGTGGCGGAGCACGTACGAGTCGGCCGTGAGCGCGGGCAGCGGGCCGGTGCGGCGCAGGACGTGGTCCGCGTCGAGGAGGAGCAGGTAATCGGCCGTGCCGAGGGCGCGGGCGATGTTGAGGCTCCGGTTGTGGCCGAAGTCGGTCCAGGAGTCCTCGTGGAGTTCGCCCGGGATCCCCGCCAGGGCCGAGCGGATCAGCTGCTGGGTGCCGTCTGTGGATCCGGTGTCGGAGATGACCCAGCTGTCGATGAGACCCCGTACGGAGGCGAGGCAGCGCTCGATGACGGCGGCCTCGTCCTTCACGATCATGCAGAGGCAAATGGTCGGCTTCACGGCCGCTGACCCTAGGGACGGGTCCGGGCTGGCGGGGTGGCGCCGCGCCGGGCGCGGCCCCGGGTGGCCCTCTGCCGCGCGGCCAAGTGGTCCCCCGGGCTGGGCCGTTCAGTGGCCGGCCGGCAGGGGCCTGCGGCTCGCGCCGGTATCCAGTGCCGGCGTCGACGGCCGGCATCGACGGCCGGTGTCGAGTGCCGGTGTCCTATTCGGGCTCGTGTTCCGGGCCGCCGAAGTCCGGGCTGGTGAAGTCCGGAGGCGTGTAGCCGGGCCGGGGACTCTGTGAGCGGGATCCCGGACTGCTGAAGTCGGGCCGGCTGTACCCCAGGTTGGGGATGCGCCCCGCCTCGGGCGTACGGGGTACGGGATAGCCCGGCCCGGCGCTCGGATCGGCCAGCGCGTCCCGCAGGAACGGCACGATGCCCCGCTCCAGCAGGGCATGGCGCCAGGCCTCCCGGGCCCGCGAGAGCTCGTCGGGCAGGGAGGCGGCCTCCTCGGCGGCCACCTCCGTGGAGCTGTTGCGGATCGCCGTCACCAGCAGCCCGATCACCGCGAACAGCAGGGCGGCCACGGTCAGTGCGCCGAACAGCCAGCCCGCCGTCAGCATCGTGTCGGCGAAGGCCGGTGCGGGTTCGACCATCTTCAGGCTGTAGCCCACCAGCAGGAAGATCAGCATGGCGGTGCCGGCGAGGACGGGCGCGAGGACCGCGACCACGGCGCTCACACCGGCGCCGCCGCCGTCTTCGCGGCCGTCGTTCCCGTCCTCGGCGGTTCTGCCCGAGCCCGTGAGGGCCTCGTCGCGCAGTTCCTCCCGGATCTTGACGTAGTGGTCGTACTCGGCGGCGGCCGCCGCGGTGAGCAGTGCGGTGGCGCTGAGGGCCATCGTGCGCAGTTGTTCGGCGTTCAGCCGTTCGCCGAGGGTGGCGAGCTCGGGCCGTTCGTCCGCCGTGCGCAGCGCCTCGTCGAGGAGCCGGTTGAACTCGGGCCGGTCTTCGGTCAGCAGGTGCGGAGCGCTGGTCATGTGCATCCCCCGATGCTCCGTAGAAGCCGGTATGCCCGCGTAGACCCGGGCGCCGGCACAAACGGAGGAGAGCCTGCTACGGATAGAGCGATGGTAGAGCGCCCCTGCCACGCCGTGACAGGGCCTTTGCTGAAATACCCCGCTCCGAGAACGCTCAGTCGCTCAGAGGTAGTTGAACGACGAGCAGCTTGCCCGCCATGGTGACGCCGCCGTCCATGGCGATGGCCAGGCCGTCGGCGTACACGTGCGGTCCGTCCACGGCCTCCGGGCCGCGGGACTCGTCGCCGTCCTCGGTGCCCACTTCGCCGAGCAGGTACGGGATCGGGCTGTGTCCGTGGACGACGCGCCCGCCGCCGTAGGTGCCCAGGAGCTCCCTGACGGCGTCGGGGCCGGTCTCCTCGTCGCGGAAGGCGAACCGCTTGGTGAACTTCCGGAACAGGTCCCACGTGATGTCGGCGTCGTGGCGGTTGAGCAGCTCGTGGATGGTGTCGTTGACGTCCTCGATGGAGTTGCCGTAGTCGAGGTAGGCGGTGGTGTCGGAGTGCAGGAGCAGGTGGCCGTCCGCCAGGGTCGCCGCGTCCAGCCGGGACATCCACTGCAGGTGGACGTCCTCCAGGCGGTCCATGTCGGTGCGCTGGCCGCCGTTGAGCAGCCAGGCGGCCTGGAAGGTCGCGGTACCGGCGCCGGACTGCACGGGGGTGTCGCCGAACCGCTTGGCGCCGATGAGGAGCAGTTCGTGATTGCCCATCAGGGCCTTGCAGTACCCGCCCGCGGCGGCGGCCTCGGCGGACAGCCGCATGACGAGGTCGATGACCCCGATGCCGTCGGGGCCGCGGTCGGTGAAGTCGCCGAGGAACCAGAGCCGGGCGTTGCCCGCGGACCAGCGGCGGTCGGCGTCGATCAGGTCCTGGGCCTGGAGTTCCGTGACGAGCTCGTCGAGGTAGCCGTGGACGTCGCCGACGACGTAGAGGGGGCCGGGACCGGCGGCCGGGGCTTCCTGGGGGACGTACTGGACCTGGACGGTGTCGCCGGGCCCGCCGGCCGGCGCGCCGCGGCCGATGACGGGCAGGTCGCGCTGCGTCGGCGTGTAGCCGTCATCGTCGGCTTCCGCGTCGGGGAACTCCGCGTGCGCGGCGGGGCGCTGGTGCGGGACCGTCTCCGTCTCCGCGTACCCGGGCCGCGGGTCGGCGGGCGCGCCCTCCGCGTAGTACGCGGGGTACTCGCCGTACACCGGACTTTCGCCGGGCAGCCCGGCGGACACGGCGTACGGTGCGGGTTCGGCGACCGGCACCCGGAAGTCCCGCAGCGTGTCCGTCCGCATCGCGGGTCCCTGACCGGCCCCCTGAGTCATCGACCCCTCCACCACCGTCGCGCTGCCGTACACCTGCGGACCCTCCTGACCTCCTGGGCGGAGGGTCCGTGATGTCGTGCGCCCATCATAGGAATGCGGCTCGCGCTCTGTGACGCACCAGGGGTGGTGAATCCTGGCCGGAGCCGGTCCTTCCTGCCGTTTTCTCCCGATATCGGTGTTGCGGAAATACTCGGCGGGGCCGTCGGCCCCGCCGATGTGGCGGTGTGGGGGTCAGTCCTGGGCCGGTGAGCGGGGTGGGCTGACCGTGGTCCGGGGGGTCCTGCGCTGCGAGGAGGTACGGATGATCAGCTCGGTCGGGACGACCTGTTCGACGGGACGTCCGGTGTCGACTCCCTCGATCGCGTCGATCAGCAGCTGTACGACGGCGGTGCCGATGCGGCGCGGTTTCAGGGAGAGGGTGGTGATGGGCGGCTCGGTGTTCGCGTAGACGGTCGATTCGCTGCAGCACACGAGGAGCAGGTCCTCGGGGACGCGCAGGCCGTAGCGCCGGGCGGCGGCGAGCAGGTCGGTGCCGTTGGGGTCGAACAGGCCGTAGACGGCGTCCGGCCGGTCGGGCCGGGCGAGCAGCCGGTCGGCGGCGACGGCCCCGGCGCACGGGTCGTGGGCGGGGTAGGACTCGTAGACGGGGTCCTGGCCGACGCGCTCGCACCAGCTCAGGTAGGCGGTCGTGGACAGCCGGGTGTAGGTGTCGGTGGTGGTGCCGGTCAGCAGCCCGATGCGGCGGGCTCCGGCGGCGGCGAGGTGGTCGAGCAGGCCCAGTACGGCGGCCTCGTGGTCGTTGTCGACCCAGGCGGTGACGGGGAGGGTGCCGGCCGGTCGGCCGTCGGAGACCACGGGCAGACCCTGGCGGACCAGTTCGGTGACGACGGGGTCGTGGTCGGAGGGGTCGATGACGACGGTGCCGTCCAGGGCCACGTTGGACCAGACGTCGTGTCGTGAGGTGGCGGGGAGGATGACGAGCGCGTAGCCGCGGGCGAGCGCGGCGGAGGTGGCGGCCCGCGCCATCTCGGCGAAGTAGGCGAATTCGGTGAAGGTGAAAGGTTCATCCCCGTACGTGGTCACGGTCAGGCCGATGAGGCCCGACTTGCCGGTACGGAGGGTGCGGGCCGCGGCGGAAGGGCGGTAGCCCAGCCGGTCGGCGACCTCGCGGACGTGGCGGCGGGTGGCGTCCGGCAGCCGCCCCTTGCCATTGAGCGCGTCGGAGACGGTTGTGATCGAGACGCCCGCTGCGGCGGCCACGTCTCTGATGCCGGCCCGGCCCTGTCGGCCGCCGACCCGCCGGGTGGTCTCGGTCCGGCTCACCTGATGCTTCCCTGCTGCTGTCATGGCGAGCCGATAGTAGGGCTCGGAGGGGTGCGTGGTCCGGGTGCATATGCACGCGTTGACAGGCACGATTCTGCATGGTTCGCCACCCCCAATGACCTTGGAAACGAAGGTATTTGGTGGCGCAAGGTGAGAGTGGGGCTTGTCGGCGGGTCCGAGCATGCCAAAACGGAGCTGCTCGGGGCCGGTCTCAACTCACCTGCACGAGGGACGCGCGCCACGGCGCAGGCCACCGGCGCGCGCATATATGCGCGCGCTCCCCCAGTGTTCCTGGCGCCCACCATTCTCGGATCGGCGGAATCCTCATAAGGTGAGCAGTATTGAGTCGACGGAGACGTCGACGGGACGGTCGAGGAGGACCTGCGGTGAGCGAGAAGAGCCCGAAGCTGCGCGCCGAGCTGGACGGCATTCCCACCTACAAGCCGGGCAAGCCCGCTGCAGAGGGCGGGGCCGTCGCGTTCAAGCTGTCCTCGAACGAGAACCCGTACCCGCCGCTGCCGGGGGTCCTGGAGACCGCGGTCGCGGCAGCGGGACGGTTCAACCGCTACCCGGACATGGCGTGCACCGGCCTGGTGAACGAGCTGGCGGAGCGCTTCGGGGTGCCGGTCGAGCACATCGCCACGGGCACCGGCTCGGTGGGCGTGGCCCAGTCGCTGATCCAGTCGACCGCCGGCCCGGGCGACGAGGTCATGTACGCCTGGCGGTCCTTCGAGGCCTACCCGATCATCACGCAGATCTCGGGTGCCACGTCCGTCCAGGTCCCGCTGACCGACGGGGACGTGCACGACCTGGACGCCATGGCCGCCGCGATCACCGAGCGGACGCGCCTGATTTTTGTTTGCAACCCCAACAACCCCACCGGCACCGCGGTGCGCCGCGCCGAGCTGGAGCGGTTCCTGGACCGGGTGCCCTCGGACGTCCTGGTGGTGCTGGACGAGGCGTACCGCGAGTTCGTCCGTGACACCGACGTCCCGGACGGCATCGAGCTCTACCGCAACCGCCCCAACGTCGCCGTGCTGCGTACGTTCTCCAAGGCGTACGGGCTCGCCGGGCTGCGCGTCGGCTTCGCGGTGGCGCACGAGCCGGTGGCCGCGGCGCTGCGCAAGACGGCGGTGCCCTTCGGCGTGAGCCAGCTCGCCCAGGACGCCGCCGTGGCCTCGCTGCGTGCGGAGGACGAGCTGATGGGCCGGGTCGGGTCGCTGGTCGGCGAGCGCGCGCGGGTGCACGCGACGCTGCTGGGTCAGGGCTGGACGGTCGTCCCGGACACGCAGGCCAACTTCGTGTGGATGCGGCTGGGGGAGCGGACCGCCGAGTTCGCGGCGGCCTGCGAGAAGGCCGGTGTGGTGGTCCGGCCCTTCGCGGGCGAGGGCCTGCGGGTCACGATCGGTGAGACCGAGGCGAACGACCTCTTCCTGCACACGGCGGAGGCCTTCTTCAAGGAGATGTAGGGCCGCGCATCCCGGTGGGGCGATGGCCCCGGCGGGGTCGTCAGGCCAGTTCCACGCGGATGGGGTCGCCGTCGCGGACGGTGGCCAGGAGGCGGGGGTCGCCGTCGAACGAGCCGA
The DNA here is from genome assembly GCF_042735575.1 of Streptomyces sp. NPDC059564. Taxonomy (NCBI): domain Bacteria; kingdom Bacillati; phylum Actinomycetota; class Actinomycetes; order Kitasatosporales; family Streptomycetaceae; genus Streptomyces; species Streptomyces sp. NPDC059564. The sequence goes on from NZ_JBHWBP010000001.1 coordinate 76,934, forward strand.
GCACGTTGCACGGGCTCGCCAGGCGGCTCTCGCCTCCGCGCGAGATGGGCGTCGGGCCGTAGGGCAGCGCGAGTGCGTTGCCCTCGGTCCAGAACGCGACCGTGCCCGGGTCGACGACCTGGCGGGCGTCGTCCTCGAGGGCGACGGAGACGCCGGTGTCGAAGTAGACCTCTTCGCCCCAGGTGTTGGCGGATGCCGAGATGGGGAGCGCGTCGGCCAGGGCCTTGCTGGTCGGCGTTTCGTCGAGGGTCGCGGTGAGATGGCCGGCGGGCCAGGAGAATCGAATCTTCATGGGCGGCATTCAACAATCTGTTGAATGTCTTGGCTAGGGGGACCCCGGCTGAAAGCCGTCGAAGTCGGTGCGCCATAATGCTTGTGAATGTGAACGCGTTCACAAGCGTGTCCCGCTTCCTCCCGGAATGAGTGGGATGCAACCGGCAAACTGCCGCTGTGACCACGGCGACATGAAGGAGACGAGGACGTGGACCTAGCTCTGGCGCCAGAGACTCTGGCGCGATGGCAATTCGGCATCACCACCGTCTACCACTTCCTGTTCGTTCCGCTGACGATCTCGCTGGCCGCGCTGGTCGCGATCTTGCAGACCGCCTGGGTGCGGACCGAGAAGGAGAAGTACCTCAAGGCCACCAAGTTCTGGGGCAGGCTCTTCCTGATCAACATCGCGATGGGCGTCGTCACCGGCATCGTGCAGGAGTTCCAGTTCGGCATGAACTGGTCGGACTACTCGCGGTTCGTCGGTGACATCTTCGGCGCCCCGCTCGCCTTCGAGGCCCTGATCGCCTTCTTCTTCGAGTCGACCTTCATCGGCCTGTGGATCTTCGGCTGGGACAAGCTGCCGAAGAGGATCCACCTGGCCTGCATGTGGATGGTCTCCATCGGCACCGTCCTGTCCGCGTACTTCATCCTCGCGGCGAACTCCTGGATGCAGCACCCGGTCGGCTATCGCATCAACGAGGAGCGGGGACGGGCCGAGCTCACCGACTTCTGGCACGTGCTCACCCAGAACACCGCGCTCACCCAGTTCTTCCACACGATCACGGCCGCCTTCCTGGTCGGCGGCGCGTTCATGGTCGGCATCGCGGCCTTCCACCTCGCGCGCAAGAAGCACATCCCCGTGATGCGCACCTCGCTGCGGCTCGGCCTGGTCGTCATGATCATCGCGGGTCTGGGCACCGCCATCAGCGGCGACCTGCTCGGCAAGGTGATGTTCAAGCAGCAGCCCATGAAGATGGCCGCCGCCGAGGCCCTCTGGGACGGCGAGGCGCCGGCTCCCTTCTCCGTCTTCGCCTACGGCGACGTCGAGAAGGGCCACAACAAGGTCGCCATAGAGATTCCGGGACTGCTGTCCTTCCTGGCCAACGACGACTTCACCTCCTTCGTCCCGGGCATCAACGACGTCAACAAGGCCGAGCAGGAGAAGTTCGGACCCGGCGACTACCGGCCGAACATCCCCGTCGCCTACTGGGGCTTCCGCTGGATGATCGGCTTCGGCATGGCCTCCCTCGGGGTCGGCATGCTGGGGCTCTGGCTGACCCGCAAGCGGTTCCTGCTGCCGCCGGCCCTGCGCACCGGTGAGGACGAGGTCCCGCACCTGGTCCTCTTCAAGAAGGCGCTGAGCCCCCGGTTCTCCCACCTCTACTGGATCGTGGCGCTGTGGACCATGGGCTTCCCGCTCATCGCCAACTCCTGGGGCTGGATCTTCACCGAGATGGGCCGTCAGCCGTGGGTGGTCTACGGCGTCCTGCGCACCAGGGACGCGGTCTCGCCGGGGGTCTCCCAGGGCGAGGTGCTCACCTCGATGATCGGCTTCACGCTGCTCTACGCCATCCTCGCCGTGATCGAGGTCAGGCTCCTCGTCAAGTACGTCAAGGCCGGTCCCCCCGAGCTCACCGACGACGACCTCAACCCGCCCACCAAGATCGGCGGGGACGAAAAGAACCCCGACCGGCCGATGGCCTTCTCGTACTGAGGCTGAGGAGACCACACCATGCAACTCCACGACGTCTGGTTCGTACTCATCGCCGTCCTGTGGACCGGCTACTTCTTCCTCGAGGGCTTCGACTTCGGGGTCGGCGTCCTGACCAAGCTGCTCGCCCGCGACCGCCGGGAGAAGCGGGTCCTGATCAACACGATCGGACCGGTCTGGGACGGCAACGAGGTCTGGCTGCTCACGGCGGGCGGCGCCACCTTCGCCGCCTTCCCGGAGTGGTACGCCACCCTCTTCTCCGGCTTCTACCTGCCGCTGCTGGTCATCCTGGTCTGCCTCATCGTCCGGGGCGTCGCCTTCGAGTACCGCCACAAGCGGCCCGAGGACAAGTGGCAGAGCAACTGGGAACACGCGATCTTCTGGACCTCGCTGATTCCCGCGTTCCTGTGGGGCGTGGCCTTCGCCAACATCGTCCGCGGCGTGAAGATCGACAAGGACATGGAGTACGTCGGCAGCCTCTTCGACCTGATCAACGTCTACTCGGTCCTCGGCGGCCTGGTCACCCTCACCCTCTTCACCTTCCACGGAGCGGTCTTCACCTCGCTGAAGACCGTCGGGGAGATCCGGGACCGCTCGCGCGCGCTGGCGACCCGGCTGGGTGTGCTGACGGCGGTGCTGGCCCTGGTCTTCCTGATCTGGACCCAGGTCTCGCGCGGTGACGGCTGGAGCCTGATCGCGATGGCCGTCGCCGTGGTGGCGCTGGTCGCGGCCGTCGGCTTCAACCTGGCGGGCCGCGAGGGCTGGTCGTTCGCCCTGTCGGGGATCACCATCGCGGCGGCCGTCGCCATGCTCTTCCTGACGTTGTTCCCCAACGTCATGCCCTCCTCGCTGAACGACGCCTGGAGCCTCACGGTCACCAACGCCTCGTCCACCCCGTACACGCTGAAGATCATGACCTGGTGCGCCGCAGTGGCCACGCCGCTCGTCATGCTCTACCAGGGCTGGACCTACTGGGTGTTCCGCAAGCGCATCGGTACGCAGCACATCGCCGACGCGCACTGAGCCCGCGCCGGTCCGCGGGGCGCCCGCTCCAGACGGGCGGCCCGCGGGCCGGCCCTCCTGCCCGACCCTGCCGAGGGGATGTTTCACGTGAAACCGATCGACCCGCGCCTGCTGCGGTACGCCCGATCCACCCGCCTCTTCCTCGGGGCGGTGGTGGCCCTGGGGCTCGCCGGAGCGGTGCTGGTGGTCGGTCAGGCGATGCTCATCGCCGAGATCGTGGTCGGCGCCTTCGAGAAGGGACTCGACGGCGGCGCGCTGCGGACCCCGCTGCTGCTCCTCGCGGCGGTGGCACTGGGACGGGCCCTCGTGGCCTGGCTCACGGAACTGGCCGCGCACCGGGCCAGCGCGGCCGTCAAGTCGGAGCTACGGGGCCGGCTGCTGGAGCGGGCCGCCGACCTGGGGCCTGGACGGCTCCGCGGCCGGAGCACCGGATCGCTGGTGGCGCTGGCGACCCGGGGCGTGGACGCGCTCGACGACTACTTCTCCCGCTACCTGCCCCAGCTGGGGCTCGCGGTCGTGGTGCCGGTGGCCGTCCTGGCCCGGATCGTCACCGAGGACTGGGTGTCGGCGGCCATCATCGTGGTCACCCTGCCGCTGATCCCGCTGTTCATGATCCTGATCGGCATGGCCACCCAGAGCCGGATGGACCGCCAGTGGCGGCTGCTGTCCCGGCTCTCGGGGCACTTCCTGGACGTCGTGGAGGGCCTTCCGACGCTCAAGGTGTTCGGCCGGGCCAAGGCGCAGGCCGAGTCGATCCGCAAGATCACCGATGACTACCGCCAGGCCACGATGCGTACGCTGCGCATCGCCTTCCTCTCCTCGTTCGCGCTGGAGCTGCTCGCCACGCTGTCGGTCGCGCTGGTCGCGGTGACCATCGGCATGCGGCTCGTGCACGGGGAACTGGACCTGTACACCGGCCTGGTGATCCTCATCCTGGCGCCGGAGGCGTATCTGCCGCTGCGCCAGGTGGGGGCGCAGTACCACGCGGCGGCCGAGGGACTGGCGGCCGCGGAGGAGATCTTCGAGGTACTGGAGACCCCGGTTCCCGTGACCGGCGGCGAGGCCTCCGTGCCGCCCGGCGGGCAGCGGATCGCGTTCGACGGGGTCGAGGTCCGTTACGAAGGGCGGAGCACGAGCTCGCCCGGGCCCGTGTCGTTCGCCGTCGAACCGGGCGAGTGCGTGGCCCTCACCGGGCCCAGCGGGGCGGGCAAGTCCACGCTGCTGGGCGTGCTGCTGGGCTTCGTGACGCCGACCGCCGGACGGGTCCGGATCGGGGACGCGGACCTGGCCACGCTGTGCCCGGAGCAGTGGCGGGAGCGGGTGGCCTGGGTGCCGCAGCGCCCGCACCTGTTCGCGGGGACCATCGCCGAGAACGTCCGGCTGGCCCGGCCCGACGCCTCCGACGAGGCCCTGGACGCGGCGCTGCGGGACGCCGGGGCGTGGGAGTTCGTCTCCGCACTGCCGCACGGGGCGCTGACCCCGCTCGGCGAGGGCGGCGTGGGCCTGTCGGCCGGGCAGCGTCAGCGCCTCGCCCTGGCCCGGGCGTTCCTCGCCGACCGGCCGGTGCTGCTGCTGGACGAGCCGACGGCCGCCCTGGACGGGGAGACCGAGGCCGCCGTGGTGGAGGCCGTACGCCGCCTCGCGGTCGGCCGGACCGTACTGCTGGTGGTGCACCGGCCGGCGCTGCTGGCCGTGGCCGACCGGGTGGTCCCGGTCGGTGAGGGCGCTGCGGCGCTGCCCGTGGCCCGGGACTCCGAGCCCGGGGGCGCTCCGCGCAGGCCTGCGGCGGTGACCGACCCCGGGGAGTGGGTCCTCGGCGCGGCGCCCGAGCGGGAGCCGGTCACCGGGGGCGCCGACACCGGCGGCGGTGACCCGCTGCGGCGGGTGCGGGCGGTGGCTTCGGCGTGGCAGGGCCGCTTCCGGCTCGGGCTGCTGCTGGGGGCGCTGGCCGTCGGCAGCAGCGTCGGGCTGATGGCGGTGTCGGGGTGGCTGATCTCCCGGGCCTCCCAGCAGCCGCCGGTGCTGTACCTGATGGTGGCCGTCACGGCCACGCGTGCCTTCGGCATCGGGCGGGCCGTGTTCCGGTACGCCGAGCGGCTCGTGTCGCACGACGCCGTCCTGCGGATGCTCGCCGATCTGCGGGTCTCGGTGTACCGGCGGCTGGAGCGGATCGCGCCGGCCGGACTGCGCGAGCAGCGGCGCGGGGACCTGCTGTCCCGGCTGGTGGCCGACGCCGACGCCCTCCAGGACTACTGGCTGCGCTGGCTGCTGCCGGTGGGTACCGCGGTGCTCGTCGGCGGCGGATCGGTGGCGTTCACCGCCTGGCTGCTGCCCGAGGCCGGAGCCGTGCTCGCGGTCGGGCTGCTGTTGGCCGGGGTCGGGGTGCCGCTGGTCAGCGGGGCCTGCGCCCGGGCCGCCGAGCGGCGGCTGGCACCCGCGCGGGGTGAGCTCGCCACCCGGGTGGCCGATCTGCTGACCGGCACCGCCGAACTGACCGTCGCCGGAGCCCTCGCCGGCCGGAAGGCACGGACCCGGGAGAGCGACGGGGCGCTGACCCGGATCGCCTCGCGCGGGGCCGCGGCCACCGGGCTCGGCAGCGGGCTGTCCGCGCTGGTGTGCGGGCTCACCGTGGTGTGCGCGGCGCTGGCGGGCGCGGGCGCCGTCGCCTCCGGGCGGCTGTCCGGGGTGGCCATGGCGGTGGTGGTGCTCACCCCGCTCGCCGCGTTCGAGGCGGTCAGCGGGCTGCCGCTGGCCGTCCAGTACCGGCAGCGGGTGCGCCGTAGCGCCGAGCGGGTCTACGAGGTCATCGACGCTCCCGTCCCGGTCGCCGAGCCGGCCGAGCCGGGCGAGCTGTCCGGCTCGCCCTTCCCGCTGCGGCTGACCGGACTGACCGCCCGCCACCCGGGCCAGGAGCGGGACGCGCTGCACGGGCTGGACCTGACCCTGGAAGCGGGCCGGCGCATCGCGGTCGTCGGGCCCTCGGGCTCGGGCAAGACCACCCTCGCCCAGGTCCTGCTGCGGTTCCTGGACCCGGGCGAAGGCACCTACACCCTGAGCGGGACCGACGCGCGGACCCTCGACGGTGACGACGTACGCCGGGTCGTGGGCCTGTGCGCCCAGGACGCGCACCTCTTCGACAGCTCGGTCCGCGAGAACCTGCGCCTGGCCCGGACCGGGGCGAGCGAGGAGCAGCTGCGCGAGGCGCTGGGCTCGGCCCGGCTGCTGGAGTGGGCGGACGGGCTGCCGGACGGGCTGGACACGCTGGTCGGCGAGCACGGGGAGCGGATCTCGGGCGGTCAGCGCCAGCGGCTGGCCCTGGCCCGGGCGCTGCTCGCGGACTTCCCGGTGCTGGTGCTGGACGAGCCGGCCGAGCATCTGGACCTGGCGACGGCGGACGCCCTGACGGCGGACCTGCTGGCGGCGACCGAGGGCCGGACCACCGTACTGATCACCCACCGGCTCGCCGGGCTCGAAGCGGTGGACGAGGTGCTCGTCCTGGACCGTGGTGCGGTCGTCCAGCGCGGTCCGTACGCGGAGCTGGCGTCCGCCCCGGGGCCGCTGCGTGCGCTCCTGGACCGGGAGCGGGAGGCGGACGGGACGCTGGCCGAGTTTCGCCATGCTGACTTTCCCTCCTAAACGGGACTAACTAGGCTCAAGGGCATGTCAGTGCAGGAGTCTCAGGAATCACCGGACCCGACACGGGAAACTCCGGACCCGCTGGAGGCCGCCACCCGGGCCACCCGGAGTCTGCAGGGGCTGTCGACCGAGCTGACGGCTCGGGTACCTCAGCTGCTGGAGGCGATGCGCTCGGTCGGTACCGGCCTCGAACTGCACTCCACGCTCGACCGCATCTGCGAGACGGCCGCCGAGCTCGCCGACGCCCGGTACGCGGCGATCGGCGTGGTCGACACCGAGGGCCGGGGGCTTTCGGACTTCGTCACCTTCGGCATCAGCGCCGAGCCGGCACGGAAGATCGGGCACCGCCCCGACGGGAAGCGGGGCCTGCTCGGGGCGCTGATCTCCCACCCCGACACGGTGCGGCTCGCCGATCTGACGAAGGATCCGAGGTCGGCCGGCTTCCCCGCGCACCACCCGCCCATGAAGACCTTCCTCGGTGTTCCGATCCGGGTGCAGGGGGAGATCTTCGGCAACCTCTACCTCGCCGAGAAGAACGGCGGTGGCGAGTTCAACGACTACGACCTCCACATGGTCCGGGTCCTGGCCACCGAGGCGGGCATCGCCATCGGCAACGCCCGGCTGTACGAGGCCGCCACCCAGCGCGAGCGGTGGATCGACGGGTCGGTGGCCGTCACCACCGCCCTGCTGTCCGGCGGGGACGCGGACGACGCCCTCGCGGTGGTGGCGGAACAGGCCCGCCGGCTGGCCGACTCCGCCGCCGGGATCGTGATGCTGCCCGCGGAGGAGGGCGGGATGGAGATCGTCGCCGTCTCCGCCGAGAACCCGGCCACCTCCCTCGGGGTGGTGATCCCCGCCGAGAGCCCGATCGTGGACAGGCTGCTGCGGGGCGAGCCGGTGTTCGTGGAGGACGCCGCCGGCGACCCCCGCATGATCAGCCGGCTGACCAGCCAGTACGGACCCTGCATGATGCTCCCGCTGCACAGCGGCGGGCGGGTCCTGGGCGCCCTGGTCACCCCGCGGGCGCGTGGCAAAAGACCCTTCAGCGAGGCAGAGCGGACCCTGGCCACGCAGTTCGCCTCCCAGGCCGCCCTCGCCCTGATGATGGCCGAGGCGCAGCGCGACCGGGAACGGCTCGCCGTGTTCGAGGACCGGGACCGGATCGCCCGCGACCTGCACGACCTCGTCATCCAGCGGCTGTTCGCCACCGGGATGATGCTGGAGGGTGCCCAGCGGCGGTCCATCGTTCCCGAGGTCCGCGATGGGGTCGGCAAGGCCGTGGACGAGCTGGACGTGACGATCCAGGAGATCCGCACCGCGATCTTCGCGCTCCAGCAGGGCCCGGCGGAGGCCCCCTCGGGGCTGCGCACCCGGGTGCTGAGGGAGATCAACATGGCCGCCGTGCCGTTGGGCTTCAAGCCCGCGCACCGCTTCCTGGGCCCGATCGACGCGGTCGTCGGCGAACTGGTGGGCAAGAACCTGATCGCCGCCCTGCGCGAGGCCCTGTCGAACGCGTTCCGGCACGCGGAGGCGTCCCGCATCGAGGTGGTGCTCGACTCCACCGCCACCCTGGCCGACGGCCGGCCCGGGGTCCGGCTGGAGGTCGCCGACGACGGGGTGGGCATCCCGGAGGGCGGCCGCCGCAGCGGCCTGCGCAACCTGCGCCGCAGGGCGGAGTCGCTGGGCGGGTCCAGTTACTACGGACCCGGCATCGGCGAGGACGGCGGCGGGACCACCCTGGTCTGGGAGGCCCCGCTCTAGAGGGCGTTACGGGGCGTCGTGGTGGGCGGCTGCGGCGCGCTCGGCGAGGATGCGCTCGATCACCACGGCCACCCCGTCCTCGTTGTTGGCGACCGTACGGCCCGACGCGGCCGCGATCACGTCCGGGTGGGCGTTGCCCATCGCGTACGAGGTCCCGGCCCAGCGGAGCATCTCGATGTCGTTCGGCATGTCCCCGAAGGCGACGACCTCGGCGGGGGAGATGCCGCGCTCGGCGCAGCAGCGCGCCAGGGTGCTGGCCTTGGACACGCCGAGCCCGCTGACCTCCAGCAGGGCGGTCGGGCTGGAGCGGGTGATCGAGGCGTAGGCCCCGGCCGCCGAGCGGGCCAGGGCGAGGAACTCGTCCGGGGCCAGTTCGGGGTGGTGGGCGAGCAGCTTCAGTACGGGCGCCGTGTCCTCGGGTTCCTCGTGCAGCAGCTTCTCGGCGGTGGCGACGGTGGCGCCGGGGTCCTGGAAGAAGGGCGGGTACGCCGGCTCGTAGTTGATGCCGGTGGTCCGCTCGACCGCGAAGGAGGTGCCGGGGGCGGCCTTCCGCAGCGTCTCCACGACCGTGAGCGCGGTGGCCCGGGGCAGCGCCCGGACCTCGACGAACTCCCGGCCGGCGTGCAGGTCGACGACGGCGGCGCCGTTCGCGCAGATCGCCAGGCCGTGGCCATGGACGTGATCACTGACCACGTCCATCCAGCGGGCCGGCCGGCCGGTGACGAAGAAGACCTCGATCCCGGCCTCCTCGGCGGCGGCGAGCGCGGCGATCGTGCGGTGCGAGACGGATTTGTCGTCACGCAGCAGGGTGCCGTCGAGGTCGGTGGCGATGAGCCGGGGTGCGGGGGTTGGCCCGTCCGGGCGCTGGGGAGCCGAGGTCACGGTTCCATCTTCGCGCATGGGCCCCATCACCCAGACCAGCTCGGTCCCCGATGTTTCACGTGAAACATCACCCAGACCAGCTCGGTCCCCGATGTTTCACGTGAAACATCGCTCAGGCCAGCTCGGGCCGCCATGTTTCACGTGAAACATCTCCCGGCCGCCTCATATGCCAACAGCTATACTCACGGCCGCATTCGACATGGTGAGAGGAATTCCAGGTGGCGGCTCCGACAACGCTGAACTCGGTGATCGACGGCAAGGAGATCGCCGGGAGCGGCGCCACCCACACGTCCCGGAACCCGGCCCGCCAGAGCGACATCGTCGCCGAGGTCCAGCTGGCCGACGCGGGAACCTTCCAGGACGCCTGCGAGACGGCACGCGAGGCACAGCGCGAGTGGGCGCGGGTGCCGGCCCCGGTGCGCGGGCAGGTCGTCGGGGCCTTCGGGCGCCTGGTGCAGGCGAACAAGGAGGCCCTCGCCCGGCTGGTCACGCGCGAAGTCGGCAAGACGTACGCCGAGGCGCTGGGCGAGGTCCAGGAGATCATCGACACCTGCGAGTTCTTCCTCGGCGAGGGCCGGCGGCTCTACGGGCACACCGTGCCGTCGGAGATGCCCGACAAGCAGCTGTTCACCTTCCGCATGCCCGTCGGAGTGGCGGTCATCGTGACGGCGGGCAACTTCCCGGTGGCCGTGCCGTCGTGGTACCTGGCCCCGGCCCTGCTGTGCGGCAACGCGGTGGTGTGGAAGCCCGCCGAGTACGCGGCGGCGACCGCGCGCGCCCTGGCCGAACTCGCCTGGCGGGCGGGCGTACCGGCCGGCGTCCTCAACCTGGTCTACGCCGACGGGGAGACCACGTTCGAGGGGCTGGACGCCGCGATGGGCCGCGGTCTGGTGGACAAGGTCGGGTTCACGGGCTCGACGCTGGTCGGCCGACGGATCGGTGAGCTGTGCGGCCGGCACCTGCAGACTCCGTGCCTGGAGCTCGGCGGCAAGAACCCGATGGTCATCGCGCCCGACGCGGACCTCGACCTGGCCGTGGAAGCCGCGCTGTTCTCCGGCTACGGCACGGCGGGCCAGCGCTGCACCTCGCTGGGCACCGTCATCGTGCATGAGGACGTGCACGACGAGTTCGTGAGCCGGTTCACCGAAGCGGTGCAGGGCGCGCCGGTGGGCGAACCGTCCGAGGGCGTCGTCTACGGCCCGCTGCTGGACGAGAAGTTCGCGCGCTCCTACGAGGACGCGCTGAGCTGGATCGACACCCACCACATGGTGCTGGGTTCGAGCGCGGTCGGCAGGATCACGGCCGAGTCCCCCCGGGAGGGCTTCGTCGGTGACCCGTCGGACGGCCTGTACTACCACCCGGTGCTGGTGGACGGGGTCCGCCCCACGGACCGGATCTTCCTGGAGGAGACCTTCGGGCCGCTCGTCGGGGTGACCACGTACCGGACGCTCGACGAGGCGATCGAGCTGGCGAACCTCCCGGGTTACGGGCTCTCCGCCGCGGTCTGGACCCAGGACCCGGCCACCGCGTTCCGTTTCCGGCAGGGCGTCGGCGCCGGCATGGTCAGCGTGAACAACTCCACCTCGGGCGCGGAGGCCCACCTCCCGTTCGGCGGGAACGGCAAGTCCGGCAACGGCAGCCGCCAGTCCGGCGTGTGGGTGCTCGACCAGTTCACCCGCTGGCAGTCGATGAACTGGGACTTCTCCGGCACCCTGCAGAAGGCCCAGATGGACGTGGCGACCTTCGAGTCCGATCTGGCCTACCGGCTTCCGGCCGCTTGGACCGAGGAAGCCTGAGAACGCCGCGGGCGCCGATGGAGGTGGTCGCACCACCTCCGTCGGCGCCGCAGCGCTAGCGGACCCCTCTCAGGACCGGGGGTCCGCCCAGGTGCGCTGGACGACCGTCCTCGCATGGCCCACCGTCCAGTCCGGCAACGCCGCCAGGGCCCGCTCGGCGTCCTTCCCGGTCTTCAGGAACACCTGGTCGACCTGGATCTCGACCGGTCCGGAGCGTTCGACGGTCAGCGCGTGGCCGTCGAAGCGGCCGACGACGTCGATCACCGCCTCGTCGCTCTCGAAGGGCCGGCCGCCGACGGAGAGGCCGGGGCCCTTCACCGTGATCCGGACCAGCTCGGCACGGTTCGCGCCGATGGCGATCCGGACGGGTGCGGTCGTACCGGCGGTGTCGAAGGAGACGGTCCCCTCCGGTACGGACACCTTCTGCGCGGCGAGCGCGCCGTCGTCGTCGGCCCGTAGCCCGGTATCGCGTGCGACCTGATCGACGATGCCCAGCTCCTGGGGCGTGAGGGAGTCGCGGCCCTCCAGCACGATCCGTGGGTCCTTGCCGTCGGCCTGCTCCTGGAAGAGGCTCACCAGCTTGGGGTGCGCGCTGTCGTACGGCGAGGTGAGGCCGACGAGCAGCAGTCCGCAGGCGGTGTACGCCGCCAGGGCGAGGCCGGACCGGCGCGGCGGCCGGCCGGCGAACACGGCGAACGGCGCGAGGACCAGCGCCAGCGGGACGGCGACCAGGGTGCAGGCCACGGCGATGACCGCGTCCATGGGGACGGCGGTCGGCAGCCGGCCCATCATCGGGACCGCAAGCTCGAACAGGTTCCGGGCGAACTGGGCGATCAGCACGAACGACACGAACGCGCTCACCAGCAGGGGCACCGCCCGCCAGCGGCCCGGCAGCAGCAGGAAGCCGCCGATCGACACCACCAGCAGGGCGGAGGAGAACCACAGCAGGTAGCCGGGTCCGATGCCGAGCCAGGCGGTGAGCACGCCGAGCAGGGCGAGCGCCAAGGCGTTGCCCAGCAGGGAGGTACGGGCCGCCGGCCGCCGGGTGCCGTCCGGGGCGCGGCGACGGCGCCTGCGCTCCAGCAGCAGCTGGGGGGCCAGCGCGCCGAGAACGACGAGGGGCAGCGTCACCAGGTGGATCAGCCAAGGGTGAGCGAACCAGGCGTGCGCGCCGGCCAGGGACTGGGCTGCACCCACCACGACGCCCGTGAGCACGGCCGCCGGGAGACCCAGCAGCGCGGCGCCCGCGGTGGCGGCCACCCGGCCGGGCCGGACGTCCCAGACCCGGCAGGCCCGCCAGGTCAGTGCGGCCAGGGCCAGCAGCAGCGCGAGCGTGCCGATCTTCACCGGCAGCGGGTCGAGGGTCACCCACCAGCGGGAGAGCACGTCGAAGTAGTAGGGGGCGGGCTTGCGGTCGCTCAGGTCGGCGGACCCGGTCACGTCGGAGGCGAACCGGACGGTCAGGTCGGTGACCGCCTGCGCCGAACCGGGGCCGATCCCGGCGACCCGGTCGTTCGGGGTGTGGTAGCGGTAGCCGTCCTCGAAGAGGGCGTAGTCGAGGCCCGACCAGCCCTGGGCGCGCCATACCCGGCTGTCGGTGTCGGAGTTGATGAGGCCCGCCTGGAACAGCCACTGGCCGAGCACCGAGCCGTAGGGCCGTGCGGTGTTGCCCGCCAGCTCGATCAGCCGGCCGTCGTCCTCGCCCGCCTGGAAGAGGATGGGCAGTCCGCCCGACCCGACGGCCTCCAGGTTCAGGAACCAGCGGACGTTCGCCGCCCACGGGTGCCTGGTGAACGCGTCCGCCCCGGTGAGGCCGACCTCCTCGCCGCCGTTGAACAGGTAGATGACCGTGCGGTGGTGCTCCTGGCCGGCCAGCTGCCGTGCGGCCTGGAGCGCCGCGCCGACGTTGATGCCGTCGTCGGCGGAGCCGGGCCCCTCCATCGCCGAGTCGACGTGGACGTTCACGAGCAGGGCGTCGGCGGTGTCGCCGGGCTGGCGGGCGATCACGTTCTCGACGCCGTAGTCGACGCCGCGGTCGTGGAAGCGGTACGAGCCCGAGGCGCTCTGCCGTTCCACCTCCAGGCCCGGGATCGTCTTCAGGTCACGGTCGACGAGGTCCAGCGCATCGGCGAGCTGCGGGCTCGCGGCGACGTGCGTGCCGAGGTCCTCCAGCTTCTGGGCGGTGGCCAGCGCGCCGCGGCCGGCCTCCCCGTCGGGCGCCGGGCGGGTCGCCCAGTGCGCCAGCGAGAAGGAGACGACCAGGAACAGGACCAGGACCGCCCACGTGCCGGCGAACCGCCGGAGACCGGGCCGGGAGGGCGGCGACGGCGGGGACCCCACGGCGGGGGCCCTTTCCATGGTCAGCACGCCGTCCCCCTTATCTGCCGCAGCCACGAGCGCAGTTCGCGTTCGACCGTCTGCGGGTGCTCGAGCGTGAGCGCGTGCGCGGCCTCCGGGACCCGGACGAGCGAGGCCTGCGGACAGGCGCTCTCGATCGCCTCCGCCATGGCCCGGGTGCCGGCGGTGTCCGCGTCTCCCACGAGCACCCGGACCGGGCAGGAGATCTCCGACAGCCGGGCGGCCGCGGGTTCGGGCTTCACGAAGTCCGGGGTGTCCCGCTGCTGCGCGTAGTTGAGGCGGGACATCTCGGCGACCGCCGTGCGCAGGGCGGCGCGCTCGGCCACCGGCTCGCGGCCCGGGCCGTCGACGAACAGCCGTACCTCGTGCGCGATGAGCTCCTCGACCGACCAGGCGTCCTCGGCCGCCTCGATCGCGTCGAACAGCGCTTGTTCGTCGTCCGCGACCGGGGCGTCGAAGCCCGAGACGTCGGGCGCGAGCAGGAACAGTCCGCGGACCCGCCGCGGGTGGGCCAGCGCGAAGTCGATCGCCAGCCGCGCCCCCCGTGACTCCCCCACCAGGACCGCGGACTCCAGTCCGTAGGCGTCCAGGACGGATCCGAGATCGGCGACGTCGGAGAACTCCCCGTCGAGCGTCGTCGTGGACCGGCCGAAGCAGCGGCAGTCGTAGGCGACGCCGAACATCTCGTCGTCCAGCGCCCCCATCAGCGGGAACCACATCGGCGCATGGGTGATGCCGGAGTGGACCAGGACGGTGGCGGGGTTGTCCGGTGCACCGCTGCTGCAGGCCTGGAGCGACCCGCCGGGGACCGTGATCCCGCGCGTTTCCATCTTCATCCTCCGATTGACTGCAGATGACGGCCGAGCGACTGCAGGTGACGGCCGATCACGAACCCGGCGACTTCCTCGACATGACCCAGCAGGTACATGTGCCCGCCCTGCCACATCCGGGTCGGGCAGTCGTCGTCCCGGGACAGCTCCGCCCAGGCCGTGAGGCCTTCGGCGGGCACTCCGGGGTCGTCGGTGCCGCCCAGGGCGATCACCGGGGCCGAGAGCTTCGGGCCTTCCCGGTACCGGTAGCCCATGGCCATGCGGTAGTCGGCGCGCAGGCCCGGCATGACGAGCTCCAGCAGGTCGGGCTGCCGGAAGAACTCCTCCGGTGCCACACCGTGCGACCGGAGGCTGGAGAGGATCTCGGCGTCCGTGGGCGCGGACCTGGGGGGCAGCACCTGAGGCGCCACCATCCCGGACGCGACCAGAGAGCGGACCGGGAGCGAGCGCTCCTGGAGCAGGCGGGACAGTTCGTACGCGACCAGCGCGCCGAAACTGTGCCCGAACAGGGTGGTCGGCCGCTCGTCCGCGCCGAGCTCGTCGGCCAGGGTGCCGACGAGCAGCTCCATGTCCTCCACGGGCGCCTCGAGCATCCGGTGTTCGCGTGCGGGCAGGTGGGGTGCCCACAGCTCCACCCCGGAGGGGAGCCACTTGGTCCAGCTCTCGTAGATCGTCCCGTTGCCGCCCGCGTAGGGCAGGCAGACGATCCGGCTGGTTCCTTCACCGGCGCTGAGCCGCTTGAGCCATGTCATGACGAGCGGTCAGCCCCGCACGCAGCGCGGACGCATGTCGGTCCACACCGTGTCGATGTACGTGAGGCACTCGTCCTTGCTGCGGGCCGGTCCGTCGGCCTCCCAGCCGGCCGGGAGCTCGCGGTCGCTGCGCCAGATCGAGTACTGCTCCTCGTCGTTGACGACGACGAGGTAATCGGGCTCTGCGGTGGTCAGGGTCATGGCGCTACCTCTTCGGGTGTCAGGGTTACGGGGAAGGCGGCTTCGGGGGCCGCGGAGAGCCGGCGGCCGAAACCGGCGAAGGCGATGCTGATCGCGATGCAGGACAGCCCGATCACGGCCAGGGTCACGGAGCCGGAGGTCGCCTCCAGGGCGATGCCGGCCACCAGGACGGACAGGGGTTTCAGGCTGAAGGCGGCGACCTGCGCGGTCGTGGTCACCCGGCCGAGGAGTTCGTCCGGGATGAGCCGTGCCCGCAGGGTGCTGTAGACGATCGCGGAGAGGGACTCTCCCCCGCCCGCGATCAGGACGACGCCGAGGGCCAGCGGCAGCGACTCGGTGCCGCTCAGGACGAGCAGTGCGACGCTGCCGAGGACGGTACCGGCGCACATGACCGCTACGGAGCCCTCCTTGATCCGCGAGGCGAGGACGGCACCGAGGATCGCTCCGACGGCGTAGACCGCGATGATCGTTCCCAGCACGCCGGGCGACCAGCCGAGGTCCTCGCGGATGAAGTACGTGGCACAGATGATGATCGGCGAGGTGAAGAACGTGACCGCCGCCCAGTAGAGCAGCGCCGCCCTCAGCAGCCGGTGCCCGGCGATGAACCGGAAGCCCTCCAGGACCTGCCGGCGCATCGGGGCGGGCGCGTGCTCCCGTACGGTCTGCAGCGGGCGGCGGATCAGCATCAGGGTGGCCGCCGACACCGCGAAGGTCAGCGCGTCGACCCCCAGGGTGCCGGCCCCGCCGATGCCCGTCACCAGCACGCCGGCGAGCGCGGGACCGGCGATGTAGCCGAGCGCGTTGCCGATCGACAGCAGCGAGTTGGCCTCGCCGAGCCGGTCCCGGCCGACCAGCGAGGGCACACAGGACAGGCATGCCGCCTCGAAGACGGCGTACAGCACACCGACCGGCACGGCGATGGCGTACAGCACCGGCAGCACCGGCACGCCGAGCACCACCGCCAGCGGGACCGCGCCGACCAGCAGCGTGCGCCCGACGTCCGACCAGAGCATCATCCGCCGCCGGTCGAAGCGGTCGGCCCAGGCACCCGCGGGCAGGCCCAGCACCACCATGGGCAGCGCCGACAGCATGGCGATCACGCCCATGTGCAGTCCGGAACCGGTGAGGGCCAGGACCAGCAGCGGCAGGGCGGTCTTGCTCAGAGCGTCGCCGAGCGTCGAGGCGCCCTGGCCGCCGGCGAACAGCAGGAAGTCGCGGTCGCGCAGCAGGGTCCGGTCCACGGGGGTGGCCGTGCTCGCAGGTGTGCTCACCGTCAGGCCCAGTCGTCCCAGTCCTTGGCGCCGGTCACGTTGCGCAGACCGCCCTGGGACTTGAAGTACATCTGGGCCAGGTAACGCTCGGGGAGGCAGGTCAGCCAGCCGAGGGCGTTGTCCTCGCCCACGATCTGGTGGCTGTACGAGATCGAGGTGTCCATGGCCTCGATGGCGTGCCAGTAGCCGCTGGGGACGTACAGGGTCTCGCCCGGGTTCAGGACGGTCTCCTCCACGACCACGTCGCGGAAGCGCGGGTGGCGCGTCAGGTCGGGGCGGCGGTAGTCGACCTGGGCCATGCCGAACTGGCGGCGGAACGGGCGCGGGTACAGCTTCTCGTGCTGGTCGGGGGAGACGAAGTAGCAGCGCTTGCGGCCGACGACCTGGCTCAGGTAGGCCGCGGTCTGCATGCCGTCGCTGTGGAAGGGGGTGACGGTGCCCTTGCTGCCGATGAACATCACCGCCGCGACCCGGGAGGACACGGTCTCGCGCGGCTGGGGCTTGTTGCTGCCGCGGTTGAGGAAGGTCTTGGCGAGGTACAGCCCGAGCAGCTTGGCGGGGTTGGCCGTGGTCCGCCAGTCCGCCTTGAAGCGGATGTCGGCCCAGTTCGGCGCCAGGTCGGGGAGGTCGTAGTCCTGCGCCAGCTGCGGGTAGTGCTCGACCATCCGGTGGACGGGGTAGGCCCGCAGGTAGAAGGCGCGGCCGGGGTCGGTGTTCTTCTCGATCTCGTCGAGCAGGGCGGCCAGCTTCATCCCGCGGAAGCCGCCGACGTTGCCGAGGATCAGCTCCTTGTCGAGCCGCTGGAGGTTGGCGTGGATGTCCAGGTCGCCGAAGTGCTCGCGGAAGTAGTCCAGGCTCCAGTTCTCCATGGCCGGCCAGGAGTCCATCAGGCCGGTGATGATGGCGGGCTTGCGCTTGTAGACGTACTCGCGCTTGAACTCCTCGCGGGAGGGCGCGTGGATCCGGTCGATCGCGTCGAGCTTCACCGTGGCCTCGGGGAAGATCGTGCCGGCGACGGTCTCGTCCTTCTCGGTGGTGTTGATGGTCATGCTGGGTCCTGTTCCTGTGTTCTGGGGGGAGGGGTGGATGCCGGGAGGGCGGGCCGCGTCAGCGGGACAGCGCCGTGCGCAGGGCCTCGAGGATCAGCTCGCAGCCGTAGCGGAGCGTTTCGAGGTCCATGGTCAGCGCGGGCAGCAGCTTGAGGACCGCCTTGTCGCGACCGGTCGACTCGACGATCAGCCCGCGTTCGAAGCAGTAGGCCACCACGTCGTCCGCGGCCCGGCGGCCGCCCGCGTGGGTCAGGTCGATGCCGATCGCGTGGCCCTCGGCGCGCACCTCGACGCCAGGCAGCGGGTTCTTCTCCCAGAAGGCGCGCAGCAGTTCGGCGCCGCCCCGGGCGCGGTCCAGGAAGGGCTCGCTGCGCCACAGGTCGAGGGCGCCGCAGGCGGCGACGAACGCGAGCTGGTTGCCGCGGAAGGTGCCCGGGTGGTCACCGGCCTGCCACGAGTCGAAGCCTTCGCGGATGAGCAGGAGCGACATCGGCAGGCCCAGGCCGCTGATGGACTTCGAGACGGTGATGAGGTCGGGGATGACGCCGGCCTGCTCGAAGGAGAAGAAGCCGCCGGTCCGGCCGCAGCCGGCCTGGATCTCGTCGGCGATCAGTACGATGCCGTACCGGTCGCAGATGTCGCGCAGCTGGCGCAGGTCCGCGTCGGGGATGCGGTAGACGCCGCCCTCCATCTGGACGACCTCGAGGATCACCGCCGCGGGTACGTCGACCCCGGACAGGTCGTCGCTGAGGTACTGCTCCAGCAGCTCCATGGTCGGGAACGGGCCGCGGGGGCCGACGGGGAAGGGCAGGTGGGTGACCTCGCCGAGGGCCGTCCCGGCGACCTTGCGCAGCGACAGGTCCGCGGTCGCGGCGAGGCTGCCGCGGCTGACGCCGTGGTAGGCGCCGGAGAACGCGATGACCTGCGAGCGGCCGGTGTGCTTGCGGGCCAGCTTCAGCGCGGCCTCGACGGCGTCGGTGCCGGTGCTGCCGCAGAACTGGAGCCGGTGGTGCAGACCGCGCGGCTCCAGGATCTCCCGGCCGAAGCGCTCCAGGAACTCGCGCTTGGCCTCCGTGTGGAAGTCGAGGGCGTGCAGCAGGCCGTCGCCCTCCAGGTGCGCGATGACCTGGCGCTTGATGTGCTCGTGGTTGTGGCCGTAGTTGAGGGCGCCGGCGCCGGAGAAGAAGTCCACGTACTCCTTGCCGTCCTCGTCGACCAGGGTGGTGCCGCGGGCCGAGGTGAGGAGGGCCGGGAACGCCCGGCAGTACGAGCGGACATTGGACTCTCGGGTCTCGAACACCTGGGTGGAAGAGGCGAGATCTGCCATGACCGTCATCGGGGGTCTCCAATCGGGAGGTGGGAGAGCGGGAGCACCTGGCCGACGGTGGCGGCAGGTGTACGGGCGACGGCGGCGAGCAGCGCGAGGTAGTCGTCGAGCAGCTGCCGGGCGTCGGTGTCGGCGATGCGGTCGCCGTAGTACGACAGGGCGATACGGGGTTCGGCGTCGTCGGTGATGTCCAGGCGGAGCGCGTACTCGGTCTGGTTGCGGGTGCCGTCGCTCTCGGTGCCCCGCTGCACGCTCGCGGACTGCTGGGCGCGCAGCGCCGAGGACACGGGGTAGTTGGCGACGACGACGACCGAGTCGAAGAGGGGTCCGTCGTCGGCCCCCATGCGCTGGAGCGTGCCGGTGGGGACCGAGGTGTGCTCGGCGCCCTCGACGCGGGCCAGCTGGAAGCGGTCGAACAGGGCCGTCAGGGTCTCGTTCCGGTCCACCTCTACGCGGACCGGCAGGGCGGCGATGAACAGGCCGACCGCGCGTTCCAGGCCGTCCACGGCGCGGTCGCGCCCCGCCGAGACCACGCCGACCGTGACGTCGGCGCGCTCCAGGCGCGAGGCGGCCAGCAGGGACCAGCCCGCGCAGGCCAGGGTCGAGAAGGTGTGCCCGTGCTCGGCGGCCCGTTCGCGCAGCGCGTCGGCGACGGCCGGGTCCACCCGGTCCGACACCCGGCTGAAGCGGGACGGACCCAGCCGGCCCGGCTCCGCGGCCAGCCGCGACGGGAGCGCACCGGCCAGCCGGCCCTGCCAGAAGGCCCGGTCCGCCTCGGGGTCGCTGTCCTCGGCGGCGTCGAGTGCGGGGACCGGCGGGAGGCCGGCCTCGCGGCCTTCGAGAGCGGCGAGGTAGAGCGCGAGGAGTTCGTCGAGCAGTACCAGGTTCGACCAGCCGTCGGCCAGCAGGTAGCTCTGGATCTGGCCCAGCCACCAGCTGGACGGGCCGCGGACCAGCCACACCCGCCACAGCGGGGGTTCGGACACGTCGAAGGGCGTGGTGCGTTCGGCCTCCAGCAGGGCGATCAGCTCGTCCGCGACGGCGTCCCGCTCCCGGTCGCCGCGGTCCAGCACCTCGATCACCGGGTCGAGCCGGTCGGCGACGACCGGGGTCCAGTTGCCGTCGCCGTCGCGCCGGAAGCCGGTGCGCAGGGCGGGGTGGCGGGCGCTGAGCTGCTGCCAGGCGGCCTTGAAGCAGTCGGGGTCGATCTCGAAGGGCAGCTCCGTCGTGGACTGCATCTGGTAGAGGCCCGGCACCCAGGCGGTCTCCAGCACGTCGAGCATGTGCTGCTGACCGGCCGTCACGGCGGGTTCGGCGGACCGGGGCCGGCTCGGCCCGGCGGGGGTGGCGGTGGCCTCGTTCTCGTCGATCGCCTTCGCGAGGGCCTCGATCGTCTGGTGGGCGAACACCATGCGCGGCGTGATCTCCAGCCCCGCCCGGCGGGCGGCGCTCACCATGCGGATGACGGCGATGGAGTTGCCGCCCAGGGTGAAGAAGCCGATGTCGACCGGGACGTCTTCGCGGTCCAGTGCCTCCTGCCACAGCGTCACGAGGGCCAGCTCGGTCCCGGTGCTCGCGGCGCGCCCGGTGAGGGCCGTGACCGTGGGCTCCGGCAGCTCGCGGCGGTTGACCTTGCCGTTGTGGGTCAGCGGGAAGGAATCCATGCGGACGAAGGAGGTGGGCACCATGTGCTGGGGCAGCTGTGCCGACAGCTGCCGCTTGAGCTCGGCGTCGTCGGGGATCTCCCCGCCCGGAGGCGCCACCAGGTAGGCCACCAGTGTCTTCGCGCCGTCGCGCGGGCCGTGTGCCGCGACCAGGCAGGAGCCGCCGCCGATCACCTCCCGCAGGGCCGCCTCGATCTCGCCGGTCTCGACCCGATAGCCGTTGATCTTGATCTGGAAGTCGATGCGGCCGAGCAGTTCGAGGTTGCCGTCCGCCATCCAGCGGGCGCGGTCGCCGGTGCGGTACATCCGGGCTCCGGGCACCGGGCTGAACGGGTCGGGCAGGAAGCGCTCGCCGGTCAGCTGGGCCCGGTTGTGGTAGCCCCAGCCGACACCGACGCCGCCGAGGTACAGCTCGCCGGGGACGCCGACGGGCAGCGGGGACAGCGACGCGTCGAGGACGTAGGAGGTCTGGTTGGCCATCGGGGCGCCGTAGGGGATGCTGCGCTGTTCCGGCAGGACCTCCCCGATCAGATGGATGGTCGAGTCCATGGAGACCTCGGTGGCGCCGCCCATGCTCACCAGCTGCGCCGAGTCGATCAGCTGCGCGGTGGCCCGCTGCGGGAGGGCCAGCGGGATCCAGTCGCCGCCGAGCAGCACCAGCCGGATCGGCAGCCGCCCGCCGGCGCGGATCTCGCACTCCTCGACCAGCAGACCGAACAGCGCCGGTACCGAGTGCCACACGGTGACGGACTCGCGCTCGATCGTCTCGATCCAGCGGTGCGGGGAGCGCTCGTCCTCGGGTGCCGGGAACACGACGGTCGCACCCGCCATGAGCGTGCCGAACACGTCGTACGCGCTCATGTCGAAGGCCAGGGCCGAGACGCCGAAGACCTTGTCCCCGGGGCCGACCAGGAAGCGCCGGTTGAAGTCGGTGAAGTTGTTGACGCGACCCCGGTGGTCGAGCAGGACGCCCTTGGGCAGACCGGTCGAGCCCGAGGTGTAGATCAGGTACAGCAGGTCGTCCGGGCGGACCTCGCGCTCGGGCCGGGTCGCGGGGAAGGCCGCGGCGGAGGCGGGGTCGACGGCCGTGACCCCGTCGCCGGCGAGCCGGTCGTCACGGGTGACGACCAGGCGGGCGCCGGAGTCCGCCAGCATCCACTGGAGGCGCTCGGCCGGGTAGCCCGGGTCGAGCGGGACGTAGCCCGCGCCCGTCTTGGCGATGGCGAGCTGGGTGACGACCAGGTCGATGCCGCGCTCCAGGCAGACGCCGACCCGCTCGTGGCGGCCGCAGCCCCGTTCCAGCAGCAGGTGGGCGAGCCGGTTGGCCCGCGCGTCGAGTTCGGCGTAGCCGACCGCCTCCTCGCCGCAGACCACGGCGACGGCGTCCGGTTCCAGGTCCGCCCACTCCTCGAACAGGCCGTGCGCGGTGGCGTGGTCGGGGTACTCCTCGCCCGTCCGGTTCCACTCGTCGACGACCAGCTCCCACTCGGCCGGGGTGAGCAGGTCCGCGTTGTCGACGTGGACGTCCGGGGTCTCGCACAGGCCGGTGAGCAGGCGCCGGTAGTGGCCGAGGAGGCGTTCGGCGGCGGCGCCGTCCAGCACCGACTCGTCGAACTCCAGCGACACCATGACCTCGTCGTCCGTCACCGCGCAGGACAGGTCCAGGGGGAACTTGGCCGTGCCCGAGTGCAGGTGCGTGGGGGTCAGGGACAGGTCGCGCAGCCGCATCTCGTGGCCGGGGCCGTTGTTGAAGACGAACATGGCCTCGAACAGCGGGCTCTCGGCCAGCGTGCGCTGCGGCGCGACCTTGTCGACCAGCACGTCGAACGGGAGCTGGTGCTCCTGCGCCCACAGCGACTCGCGGGTGATCCCGGCCAGCACGTCGGCCAGGCTGCCGCCCCCGGCGGACAGGTCGGCCACCACGGGGACGGTGTTGGCGAAGTAGCCGACCAGGCGCTCGGTCTGCCGGTTCCGGTTGGCCATGACCGTGCCGATGGCGAACCGGGAGGTGCCCGTGTACCGGTTCAGCAGCACCGCGAAGGCGGTGAGCATCACGTTGAAGACGGTCGTACGGTGCGCCTCGGCGGTGCGCTGGAGCTCGCGGCCGAACTGCCCGTCCCACTGGGCGCGGATGCGCCGGCCGGTGCGGGACGTGCCGCGGTCCCCGTTCGGCGACAGCCCGAGCGGCTGGGCCCAGGCCAGCTGCTCGCGCCACTGCGCGGTCAGCCAGCCGTAGTCCGCGGGCTCCTGGGCCCGCTCGTGGGCGGCCGCGTCGGCGTAGTCGATGCCGAGCGCGGGCAGCCGGGGCGAACGGCCCTCGCGGGCCGCGTCGTACAGCTCGGCGAGGTCCTCCAGGAGGACGCCCACCGACCAGGCGTCGGTCGCGATGTGGTGCACGACCAGCGCCAGCAGGTGGTCGTCGGCGGCGATCCGCAGCAGCCGTCCGTGGATCACGGGGCCGGCCGCCAGGTCGAGCGGGCGGGCCGCCTCGCGCTGCGCGGCGGCCACGGCGGCCTCCTCGCCGTCGGCCTCCTCGACCGGCAGGGCCATCGGCCCGGCCGGCAGGACCACCTGCTCCAGGCCGCCGTCCGGCCGCTGCCGGTAGACGGTGCGCAGGACGGCGTGGCGGGCGACGAGCCCGTCGAGTGCGGCCCGCAGCGCGGTGACGTCGAGCGCACCGCGCAGCCGTACGCCGTAGGGGACGTTGTACAGCGGCCGGCCGTCCGCGAGGGACTCGGCGACCCACAGCTGCTCCTGGCCCCGGGACAGCGGGCTGGGCTTGGCGGGGTCGCGGCGGCGGATGGTGCGCGCCGTGGCCCGCTGCCTGCCGCGGGCCAGCAGCAGCGAGGCCATCAGCTCCCGCTTGGCCGCGGACAGGCTCTCGAAGTTCTCCCGCTCGGTGGCGGCTTCGCGGATCATGCGTCCTTCTCCTCGCCGGCCGCGAGGAGTTCGCGGGCCTGGTCGTCGGTCACACCGTCGAGCAGCACCTCGAGTTCGAGGAGCTCGGCCTCGCTCAGCCCGGCCAGCTGGAGTTCCTCCAGGGCCTGTGCGACGCCTCGCACGGTGGGCTGCTCGAAGACCGTGCGCAGCGGCAGTTCGATGTCCGTCTGTGCGGCCAGTTCGGCCACCAGGCGGGTGGCGAGCAGCGAGTGGCCGCCCAGGGTGAAGAAGTCGTCCAGGGCGCCGACCGCCGGGGCGGCGAGCAGCTCCTCGAACACCGAGGCCACGAGCCGCTCGGTCGGACCGGACAGTTCCTCGAAGCGCCTGCGGACCCGCTCGACGGTCACGTCGTCCCGCTGGAGCGCGTTCCGGTCGACCTTGCCGTTGGGGGTGCGCGGCAGCCGGTCGGCGAACACGTAGCCGCTGGGGACCATGTAGCGCGGCAGGCGGGTGCCGAGCGCGGCGGCCAGGACGGCCGGGTCGCGTTCGGTGCCGACGACGCAGGCGACCAGGGTGGGCTCGCCGTCGCAGTCGCGCAGGACGACCGCCGCCTCCCGTACGGAGGGCAGCTCGCACAGTGCCGTCTCGACCTCGCCCGCCTCGATGCGGAAGCCGCGGATCTTGAGCTGGTCGTCGAGCCGTCCGAGGAACTCCAGCCGGCCGTCGCCGTGCAGCCTCGCCCGGTCGCCGGTGCGGTACAGCCGGGCACCGGGGACCGCCGCGTACGGGTCGGGTACGAACCGCTCCGCGGTGGCCCTCGGGTCACCGAGGTAGCCGCGGCCGACCACGGGGCCGCCGATGGCGAGCTCGCCCGGCACGCCGAACGGCAGGCGCCGTCCCTGCGCGTCGAGGACGTACGAGGTCACGCCGGCGACGGGGCTGCCGAGCGGGACCGCCCGGTCGGTGGGCGGCGGTGTGGTCAGCACCGCGAGGTGGGTGTCGTCCGAGCACTCGGCGGGGCCGTACGCGTTGACCACCGGGATCCCGGGGAAGCGGCGCAGCCAGTCCGCGGCGAGGTCCGGCGGCAGTGCCTCGCCGGTGGCGATCAGGAAGCGCAGGCCCGCCAGGTCGCCCTCGTCGGTGCCCTGCCGGCCCGCCCGGTCCGCGTGCTCCAGCAGTGCCCTGATCATGCCGGGCACCAGCTGCAGCACGGTGACGCCGCGCTCCCGGACGAGGGCGAGCAGCGCCCCGGCGTCCCGGCTGGTGGCGTCGTCGCTGACCACGGTGGTCGCGCCGCGCATCACCGCGACGAGCATCTGCCAGACCGAGATGTCGAACGACTGCGAAGCGGTCTGGGCGATGACGTCGCCCGAGGACAGCTCCAGGTCGTGGGCCATCAGCTCCAGGTGGTTGAGCAGTCCGGCCTGTTCGATCTCCACGCCCTTGGGCTCACCGGTCGTACCGGAGGTGAAGATGACGTAGGCGCGCCGCGCCGGGTGCGTCCCGTCCGCGCCCAGCGGACGGTCCGCCGAGGCGGAGTCGTCCAGGACGAGGTGGGTGCCGCGGGCCTCGCCGAGCAGGGCGGCGATGCGGCCCGCCCGCTCGTCGTCGGTGACCGCGACGACCTCGCCCAGCCGGTCCAGCATGGTGGCGATCCGCCGGTCCGGGACGGCCGGGCTGACCGGCACGTAGGTCGCTCCGGCCGCGCCGCAGGCCAGGGCGGCGGCGATGTGCCGGGCGGAGCGGTCGGCGCAGACCACCACGGCCGGCTCGGGGCCGGAGGCCGCCGTGGACAGCCGGTCGGCGAGTGCCGCCACCCGGTCCCGCAGTTCGCGGTACGTCCAGACGGTGCTGCCGTCGATGACGGCGGGGGCGTCCGGGGTGTGCCGCGCCCAGTGCTCCAGCGCCTTGGTCGTGGTCCGCGGCGTGAAGGCCTGCGGGCCGGCGCTCAGGGCGTCCTGGGCCGCGGCCTCGGCGTCCGAGCGCAGTTCCAGGTCGGCCAGGGACCGCTGCGGGCCGGCGGCGATGCTGCCGAGCAGGGCCTCGAAGTGGTCCAGGAGCTGCTCACCGGTCGCCGCGTCGAACAGGTCGGCGTTGAGCTCCAGCGTCGCGTGCAGCCCGTCCTTCTCCTCGGCCAGGTCCAGGCTGAGGTCGAACTTGGCGGCGCCGGCCGGCGTGTGCAGCCGTTCCAGCCTGAGGTCGCCGAGGTCGATCTCCGCGTAGGGCGCGTTGTGCAGGGTGAACATGACCTGGAACAGCGGGCTCATGCTCATGTCGCGGTTCGGCTGGAGCGCGTCCACCACGCGGTCGAACGGGACGTCCTGGTTGGCGTAGGCGGCCAGGGTCGTGGACCGGACGCGTTCGAGCAGCTCGGTGAAGGACTCCTCCGCGGAGAGCTCGTTGCGGAAGACGATCGTGTTCACGAAGAACCCGACCACGTCCTCGATCTCGACCGAGCGGGTCGACACCGGGGTGGCGACGGCGATGTCCGCGGCGCCGTTGTAGCGGTGCAGCTGGGTGTTGAACGCCGCCAGCAGGGTCATGAACAGGGTCGCGTTGTGCTCGCGGCCCACCTGCCGGATGCCGCCCACCAGTTCGGCGTCGATCACCCGGCGGACCGTCAGGCCGCGGTTGGTCATCGCCGCGGGCCGCGGCCGCTGCGCGGGGAACTCCAGCAGCGGCGCCGGCTTGGCCAGCGTCTCGCACCAGAAGTCGAGCTGCGCCTGGTGGTCGCCGCCTTCGACGCGGTCGCGCTGCCAGCTCGACCAGTCGGCGTACTGCACCTCCAGCTCGGGCAGCGGGGAGGCCGTGCCCCGGCGGCGTGCCTGGTACAGGGCCGCGAAGTCGCGGACCACGATCTGCAGGCCCCAGCCGTCGGCGACGACGTGGTGCACGGTGAGGACGAAGACGTGGTCCTCGGCGGAGAGCCGGATCAGGGTCGCCTGCTCCAGCGGGGCCTCGGCCAGGTCGAAGCGGTGCCGTGCGGCCTCGTCGACGAGCTGCGGCCAGCGCTGCTCGGCGCTCTCCTGCGGCTCGTCGCCCAGGTCGACGAACGTGAGCGGCATGGTGATGCCGTCCGCGGGCTCGACGATCTGGCTCACCCGGCCGTTGTCCATCACCAGCCGGGTGCGCAGCACCTCGTGCCGGGCCACCAGCTCGTCCAGCGTCGCGGACAGGGCCTCGGTGTCCAGCGGGCCGCGCATGCGCACCACGGTGGCGCTGTTGTAGGCGCCGGTGTCGCCCTCCAGCTGGTCGAGGAACCACAGGCGTTCCTGGCCGTAGGAGGCGGGCAGCGGTCCGGTGCGGGGCAGGGCGAGGACCGGTTCGGTGGTGTTCGCGCCGCCGGCGGCTCCGTCGATGTGCGCGGCGAGCTCACGTACGGTCTGCTTCTCGAACAGCGTGCGCAGCGCGATCTCGCAGCCGAACACCCGGCGGATCCGCGAGACGACCTGGGTCGCCATCAGGGAGTGCCCGCCGAGGTTGAAGAAGTTGTCCTCGGGGCCCACCTTGGGCGCGCCGAGCACGTCCTGCCACAGGCCGGCCACCAGTTCCTCGGTGGGGGTCAGCGGCGAGCGCGGTCCGTCCTCGTGGGCGCCGGTCACCGAGGAGGGCTCGGGCAGCGCCGCGCGGTCGATCTTGCGGTTGGGGGTCAGCGGGAAGGCGTCCAGCGCGACGACGAACGCCGGGACCATGTAGTCCGGCAGCCGCTTGCGCACGAAGGCCTTCACCTCGTTGCCCGCCGCCTTGCTGCCGGGCCGCGAGACCACGTACGCGACCAGCGCGTTCTCGCCGCTCGCGTCGGTGCGGGCCATGACCAGGGCATCCTGGACGTCCGGCGCGGCGCAGATCACGTGCTGCACCTCGTCGGTCTCGACGCGGTAGCCGCGGATCTTGACCTGGGTGTCGGCGCGGCCGAGCGGGGTGACGGAGCCGTCGGCCAGGTACCGACCGAGGTCGCCGGTGCGGTACATGCGGTCGCCGTCGGTGTCGCCGAACGGGCTCCGCACGAACCTGGCGGCGGTGAGCGACTCGTCGTGGGCGTAGCCCAGCGAGATGTGCGGGGAGCGGATGACGATCTCTCCCGGCTCGCCGATGCCGGCCGGCTGCCCGGCCTCGTTCAGCACCAGCAGCTGGACGTCCTTCATGCCGCGGCCGAGCGGGTAGGTGACGCCCGGGTCGGTGTCGGCGGTCCCGTGGGCCGCGGGGACCACGTAGTAGCCGACCGCGCGCTGCGTCTCGGTCGAGCCGTACAGGTTGACGCAGGTCGCCGAGCCCGCCATGCGGGTGATGGCCCGCACGTCACGGCTGGTCAGCGTGTCGCCGAGGAAGAACACCCGCTCCAGCAGCGGCAGCGTGCCCGGGGCGACCGACAGCTGGTCGAACAGCCGCGCCATCGGGGGCGTGAGGTGGCTGACCGAGACCTGCGCGGTGCGGAACCACTGCGCGAGGCGGCCGGGGGTCTCGACGTCGAGCCGGTCGGGCACGCAGATCGTGGCGCCCGTGACCAGCGGGGTGAAGACCTCGCGGTGCAGCGGGTCGTGGCTGATGCCGGAGAGCATGCTGTAGCGGTCGGTCTCGCGCAGCCGGAACGTCTCCACCATCCACGGCACGAAGTGGGTCAGGGACCCGTGCGCGCCCCGGATGCCCTTCGGCTTGCCGGTGGAACCCGAGGTGAAGGCGATGTACGCGCAGTCCTGCGGCCCGACCTCGACCGCCGGGGCCGGCTCGGCGCCCTGCGGCACCAGGTGCCGGGCGTCCTGCAGCCTGGACGGCAGCTCGAAGCGGCAGCGCAGGGACATCGCCTGGAGCGCGGTGTCCACCGCGAGCGGCACGGCCCCGGCGTCCTCCAGCTGGAGGAAGGCGCTCGGGCGGGCCACCGCGAGGCAGTCGGCGATGCGGTCGGCCGGGTAGCTCGGGTCGAGGATGGCGAACGAGGCACCGGCGCGCAGCACGGACAGGATCGCCCAGACCAGCGAAGCGCTGCGCTCGCCGTAGATGGCGACCACGTCGCCCTTGGCGATGCCCTGCTGGGTCAGCAGGCCCGACATCGCGGCCGTCGCCCAGGACAGGTCGCCGTACGTGAGCTCCTGGCGCTGGTCGCTGATCGCGATCCGCTGGGGTTCACGGGCGGCCCGCCGCTCGAACTGCTGGACCACCGACCCGTACCAGGTCGTGTCCAGCGGTGCGGCCGGGTCGGGCAGCTCGCGGCGCGCCAGCGGCGTGTCGAGCCGCAGCGAGTCGATCGGGCTGCCGCTGTCGGCGACCGCCTGCTCGATGACCCGGATCCACTGGGCGAGCAGCTCGTTCACCGTCGCCTCGTCGAAGCGGTCGGCGGCGTACATCAGGTCGAGCGAGAGCCCCGGCTGCGCGGGGTCGACGTAGAAGGTCAGGTCGAACTTCGCGCCCAGGTCCGGGACGGCGAAGGTGTCGACGGTGAGGCCCGGCAGCTCGGCCTGGTGCGGCGGGATGTTGAGCAGGTTCAGGTAGACCTGGAACAGCGGGGTGGTGCTCAGGTCGCGCTCGGGGGCGAGCTTGCCGACCAGCGTCTCGAAGGGGACGTCCTGGTGCTCGTACGCGTCGAGCGTGGTGGTGCGGACGCGCTCCAGCAGCTCGGCGAAGGTCGGGTTGCCCGACAGGTCGGCGCGCAGCACCAGCGAGTTGATGAAGAAGCCGATGAGGTCCTCCACCTCGCGGTGGCGGCGGCCCGCGATGGGCACGCCGATCGCGAAGTCGCGCTGGCCGGCGAGCCGTCCGAGGGTGAGCTGGAGGGTCGCCGCGAGCACCATGAACAGGGTCGCCCCGGAGGTGGCGGCGAGCCTCTCCATCGCCTCGCGCAGCTCCGGCGTGACGGTCGCCCGCACCCGGTGGCCCTGGGTGGCCGCGGGGGCGGAGCCGCCGCGCGAGGCCGGCAGGGTGAGCGAGGGCAGCGCGTCGAGCTGCTCGCACCAGTACGCGACGGAGGCGTCGAGTGCGCCGGAGTCGAGCTGGTGGCGCTGCCAGCGGGAGAACTGCTCGTAGCTGACCTTGAGCGGGGGCAGCGGGGTGGCCGGCTCGTGGCCGGTCTCCTCGGCGTAGAAGTGCGTCAGGTCCCGCTTGAGGATCTCCATCGACCAGCCGTCGCCCACGATGTGGTGCAGGGTCAGCACCAGCGCCGCGTCGTCGTGGCCGAGCTGGAGCAGCCGGACCCGCAGCAGCGGTCCCGTGGACAGGTCCATCGGCTCCGCCGCCTCGCGTCCCACGAGGGCGAGGGCCTCGGCCACGCGCTCCTCGGCGATGGCGCCGGTCAGCTCGGTGCGCGTGAGGGTGACGTCGGCGCTGTCCAGGACGGCCTGCGTCAGCACGCCCTCGTGGTGGGAGACCACCGTGCGCAGCGTCGTGTGCCGGTCCACCAGACGGGTGACGGCCCGCTGGAGGGCGGCCTCGTCGAGCTCGCCGGTGAGCCGGATCGCGCCGGCCAGGTGGTAGCGCCCGGTGAGGGCGTTCTGGCCGGAGCCGTTCTCGATCTCCTCCAGCAGCCACAGCCGCTCCTGCATCACCGACAGCGGTGCGTCGGTGCCGGTGGCCGCGTGGGTCACGAGCCCGCCGGAGGTGTCGCGGGCGGCCGCGGCGTCGCACAGCGCGGCGTAGTCGCGGAGCACGGGCGCCTCGAACAGGGCCCGCAGCGGGACCTCCCGGCCGAGCTCCTCGTTCACCTGCGAGGTGATCACGGTCGCGAGGAGCGAGTGGCCGCCGATGGTGAAGAAGTCGTCGCCGGCGCCGACCATGTCGACGTCCAGCACCTGGGCCCAGACACGGCCGACGGTCCGCTCGGTCTCCGTCTCCAGTTCGGCGAAGTCGGCGTGCGCGAAGTCGGCGCGGCGCGGGCGCCCGAGACGGTTCGGGTCGATCTTGCCGCCGGGCAGCCGCGGCAGTTCCCCGCGGACCACGAACGCGACCGGGACCATGTGCGGCGGCAGCTCGGCCGCGCACAGCTTCGCCAGCGCCTGCGGGGTCAGCTCCGGGTCGGCGGCCTCGACGTGGGCCACCAGCACCCCGTCGACGCCCCGCACCACGGCCTGCGTCACACCGGACAGGGCCAGCAGCACCGACTCCACCTCGGCGGGCTCGATCCGGTAGCCGCGCAGCTTGATCTGGCTGTCGCTACGGCCGCAGTAGTCCAGGGTCCCGTCGGCGCGCAGCCGGACGAGGTCGCCCGTGCGGTACATCCGGGCGCCGGGAACGGCGGAGAACGGGTCGGGCAGGAAGTGCCCGGCGGTCAGCCCGGGCCGGTCGTGGTAGCCGAGGGCCAGGCCCGCGCCGCCGACGTACAGTTCGCCGACCGCACCGGCGACCACCGGCCGCAGGTCCGCGTCCAGGACGTACGCCGTCCCGCCCGGCAGCACCGCGCCCAGGGAGGCGGGCCGCCCCGGCTCGCACGCGGCGGCCGTGATGACGACGGTGCACTCGGTGGGGCCGTACGCGTTGACGAACCGCCGGCCCGGCTGCCACTGCTCGACGAGCTCGGCGCGGCAGGCCTCACCGCCGGACACCAGGGTCTTGAGCTGCGGCAGTTCACGGACGGGCAGGGAAGCGATCACCGACGGCGGCAGCAGGCACACGGTGATGGCGCGCTCGGCGAGGACGCCGGCCAGCGCCTCGCCGACCAGGGCGTGCTCACGGCCGACGACGCACAGGGTGCCGCCCGCGGCGAGCGTGGAGAAGATCTCCCAGACGGACGCGTCGAAGCTCAGGCTCGCGAACTGGAGCATGCGCGAGGTGGCGTCGATCCCGAAGACGTGCGCCTGGTTCGCCGTGAGGTTGGCGAGCGCGCGGTGGGAGACCAGCACACCCTTGGGGCGGCCGGTGGAGCCCGATGTGTACAGGAGGTACGCGGACGCGTCCGGGTCGGCCTGCGGCAGTGCCGCGGTCTCGGCGGGGGCCTCGCGCAGCGCCTCCTCGACGAGGTCGCGGGTCACCAGACCGCGCGCCCCCGAGTCGGCCAGCATGTAGTCCTTGCGCTCGGCCGGGTAGGCGGGGTCGATCGGCAGGTACGCCGCTCCGCAGCGCTGTGCCGCCAGTACGGCGACGACGGCCTCGACGGACGGCTCGACCGACACGGCGACGACGTCACCGGGGCGCACGGCGAACCGCCGCGCGATCACCCGGGCGACCTGGTCCACCCGCGTGCGCAGCTCGCCGTAGGTCAGGGCGCTGTCGGCGCCCTCCAGCGCGATCGCGTCGGTGCGGCTGTCGGCGACCCGCTCGAACTGGGCCCAGAAGGTGTCGGGCTGCTGCCCGGCGTCCGGCGCGGACGGCCAGCGGTCGAGGGCGGCCGAGGCCGAGGGGGTCTCGACGCGCTCGTCCGGCCGCTGCGCCATCGCACGGGCGGTCTCGCCGAACAGGCGGGCGATGAGCTGCGCGGTCTCGGGCCGCAGCAGGTCGGAGTTGAACTCCAGCCAGCCCGTGAGCGGGCCGCCGTCGTCGGTGATCTCGAAGGTCAGGTCGGTCTTGGCGGTGCCGGTGTACAGCGGCGCCGTCTCGACGCGCAGGCCGGGCAGGGCCGGCGAGGGCAGTGCGCCGCTGCGGACGTCGAGGATCGCCTGGAAGAGCGGGCTGCGGCTCGGGTCGCGGTCCTGGCCGCTCGCCTCCACGATCGCGGAGAACGGGACCCACTTGAACGGCATGGCCTCGAGCGTGGTGGCCCGGGCGTGGTCGACGAGGTCGCGGCCGGTGGCGGCGCCCGGCACCTGGAAGCAGAGCGGGACGGTGTTGACGAAGAAGCCGACGACGTCGTCGTAGGCACCGTCGCCCGGGCGGTTGGCGTCGGGCACGCCGATGACCACGCGTTCCTGGCCGGTCAGCCGGGAGAGGGTCGAGGACATGCAGGCGGCCAGCGTCATGAAGACGGTCGCGCGCTGGTCCCGGGCGAGGGAGCGCAGCAGGTCCGAGTCGGCCTGGCTCAGCGTCAGCGGTACGCGCATGCCGTCGAAGGTCTGCACGGCCGGCCGGGGCCGGTCGAAGGGCAGGTCGAGGGCGAGCGGCGCACCACTGAGGTGCTCGGTCCAGAACTCCAGGCCGCGCAGGCCCTCCGCCGACTCCAGGCGGCTGCTCTCGTCGACCGCCCACTGGGCGTACTCGTGGACGACCGCGGGCGGTTCGCCGGCACCGGCACCCGAGCCGTGGGCGTACAGCTCGGCCAGCTCACCGGCGATGATCTCCATGGAGCGGCCGTCGGAGACGATGTGGTGGAAGGCCAGGAGCAGGGCGTGCTCGTCGGGCCCGAACTCCACCAGGGCGGCGCGCATCAGCGGCGGCCGGTCCAGCTCGAAGACCTGGCGGGCGTGGTCCCCCACGAGTCCTGCCAGTTCGGCCTCGCGCTGTGCGGGGGTGACCGAGGTCCGGTCGAGCACCTCGAAGGGGCAGGTCAGGCCGGTGTGCGCGAAGGGCACGGGGCGGCCGCCCTCGTCCTTGAACCCGGTGCGCAGCGCGGGGTGCCGCTCGACGATCGCGTCCAGCGCACCGCGCAGGACGGTCCGGTCGAGCGTCCCGTACATCCGCAGCACACCCGGCACGACATAGGCGCAGGAGCCCGGGGCGAACTTCTCCAGGAACCACAGCCGGCGCTGGCCCAGCGACAGGGTGGGTTCGACCGCGGCGGGCGCGGCGTCCGGCAGGGCGTCGGCGCCGGCCGGTGCGGTGGAGACGAGTTCGGCGATCCGCGCCGCCTGGGCGCGTACGGTGACGGACTCGAAGAACATCCGCAGCGGCGGTCGTACGCCGAACTCCCGGTGCACCCGGGTGTTGAGGTCGGCCGCGCGCAGCGAGTGGCCGCCGAGCGCGAAGAAGTCCTCGTCGGGACCGACCCCGGCGACCTCCAGCACCTGGCACCAGATGGCGGCGAGCCTGCTCTCCAGCGGCGACATGTCCGCCGCCCCGGCCGAGCGGGACACCTCCAGGGCGAGCTCGCGCAGCGCGTGCGCGTCCACCTTGCCGTTCGAGGTGAGCGGGATCTGCTCCAGGACCAGCAGCCGGCTCGGGATCATGTAGCTCGGCAGCTCACGGTTGAGCCAGTCGCGCAGGCCGTCGGTGCTGACGCCTTCGCCGGTGACGGCGGCGATCAGTTCCGTCTCGCCCGTACCGCGGGAGGCGACCACGGCCGCCTCGGCGACCTCGGGGTGGCGCCGCAGCGCCACGTCGACCTCGCCGAGCTCGATGCGGTAGCCGCGCACCTTGACCTGCTGGTCGGCGCGGCCGACGTAGCGCAGCTCGCCGTCGGCGGAGCGGCGCACCAGGTCGCCGGTGGCGTACAGGCGCCGGCCCGGCTCGGTCGTGAACGGGTCCGGGACGAACCGCTCGGCGGTCTTGTAGGGGGCCGACGCGTAGCCGCGTCCGACGCCCACGCCGCCGATGTACGCCTCGCCCACGACGCCGTCGGCGACGGGCCGCAGCTCGGCGTCGAGGACGTGGATCACCGCGTCGGTCATGTCGGCGCCGATGGACACGTCCCGGGCGCGGGAGACCTGACCCGACTCCGGGCCGAGGTGGGCGACGGTCGAGCACACCGTGGTCTCGGTGGTGCCCCAGCGGTTGTACAGCTCCGCCTGGCCGTGGTCGGCCGCGAACCACTGCGCGAGCTTGTCGGGGTGCGCGGCCTCGCCGCCGATGAGGATCGAGCGCAGGGCCGGCGGCACCTGCGCACCGGCCTCCAGCGCGGTGACCAGTACGTGGAAGAAGGCCGTGGGAATGTCGAGCAGGGTGAGCCGCTGCTCCTCGCACCAGGCCCAGAACCGCTCCGGCGAGCCCAGCACCGACTCGTCGCGCAGCACCAGCGTCGCGCCCCGGGTCCAGGCGGAGAAGATCTCCTCCAGGCAGGGGTCGAAGGTGAGCGGCGCGAACTGCAGCACCCGGTCGCCTTCCCGGACGTCGAAGGCGTCGAGGAAGGACAGCAGGTAGCTCAGCAGCGACCGGTGCTCGATCTGCACGCCCTTGGGGCGTCCGGTCGAACCGGAGGTGAAGATGACGTAGGCCAGGTTGTCGCCGGTGACGGCGAGCGCGGGGCGGTCCTCGGACAGGTCCGCGCCGGACTCCTCGTCGACGCGGGTCGCGGTGCCCAGGGAGCCCGCGAGCTCGGCGGTCGCGGCGTGGCACAGGATCCGCGCGCAGCGCGCGTCGCCGACCATGTCGGCCAGACGGGTCTGCGGCAGGGTCGGGTCCAGGGGCACGAACGCGGCCCCGGACTTCATGACCGCGAGCATCGCGACGATCAGCTCGGGGGAGCGCTCCAGGCACAGGCCGACGGTGTCCTCGGTCCCGAGGCCGTCCTGCCGCAGCCGGTGCGCGAGGCGGTTCGCCGCGCGGTCCACCTGGGCGTACGTCAGTTCCACGGCGCCGGAGGCGAGGGCGATCGCGTCGGGGGTGCGGTCGGCCGTCGCCTCGAACAGCTCGTGCACGGAGGTGACGTCGGGCAGGGTGCGGGCCGGGACGTCGGCGCGGGTGAGGGACTCGGTCGCGCCGGCCAGCCGCAGCGCGGAGACCGGGGAATCGCCCTGGACGACGATCTGCTCCAGCAGCTCCAGGAACTGCTGTCCCAGCTGCCCGGCCAGGGCCTCGTCGAAGCGGTCCGAGCGGACCAGCATGTGCGCGAGCAGGCCGCCGTCGGCCGGGATGGCGTGCAGGGTGATGTCGAACTGGGTGGCCAGCTCGCCGGCCGGGAACGGCCGCAGCGTGAGGTCCCCGAGCACCGCGGTGTCGCTGCCCGCGCCGAAGAGCACCGAGGTGACGTCGTCGGCGATGGCGTTGTGCGGCCGCTCGAAGACGACCGCCGTGTTGATCGCGGCCGAGGTGTTGCCCTGGGCGCGCAGCAGCTCGACGAGCCGGCTGACGGGGAAGTGCTGGTGGCCCAGCGACTGCCGCAGCTGCTGTCCGGTGCTGCGGATCAGCTCGGTGACGCTCGTGTGGGCGCCGGGCTCGGCGCGGACCGGAATGGTGTTGGCGAAGTAGCCGAGGGTGCCCCGGAACCGCGCCTGGGGACGGCCGGCCGTGGTGGCGCCGACGACGAAGTCACGCGCACCGCTGTGGGCCGCGACGAGGACCTCGAACGCCGCCATCAGCACCGAGAACACCGTCGTGCCGCTGTCTCCGGCGACCCGCTCCAGCTCGGCGAGCAGCTCGGGGCCCACCGTCACCCGGTGGCTCGCGATGCCCTTGTCCGGCTGCGGACGCTCCCGCACCGGAAGGGTCGGGGCCTGGACGTCACCGGCCAGCAGGTCGAGCCAGTAGCGCTCGTCGGCCTGCCACTGCGGGGAGCGCTCGTAGTCCTGCTGCCAGCGCACGAACTCCTCGTAGCCGACGGCCGCCGGGAGCTCGGGGGTGCGCTCGTGCAGCAGGTCGCCGTAGACGGTGGTCAGCTCTTCGAGCAGGGTCACCACCGACCAGAAGTCCGTGATGGCGTGGTGCTGCGCCAGCACCAGGACCGGTGCGCCGCAGCCGGTGAACAGCTTGGCGCGGGCGACGTCGCCGTGCTCGATGTCGAAGGGGGCGAGGGCGCACTCGTCGACGCGGGCCCGGAGCACCTGCTCCGTCTCGCCCGTCAGGTCGACGACGTCCAGCTCGAACGGGACGGAGGGGTCGATCAGGTGCGCGCGCCGGCTGCCGTCGCTGCCGAAGCTGGAGGTCAGGATGGGGTGGCGGGTGCCGATGTGACGTACGGCGGCGGACAGCACGCCGACGTCGACCGGCTCGGGCAGCCGGACGGCCACCGAGACGTTCTGCAGGGAGTCGGGGCCTTCGAGTTCCCGCATGAACAGCAGCGACTGCTGGCCGGCCGACAGCGGTACGGCGCCGCCGCGCTGTCCGGGCTCCTGGCGTACGGGTGCCTCGGGGGCGGTGCGCGACTGCTCTTCGATCGCCGTGGCGACCTCGCGCAGGCTGAGCGGCTGGAGCAGCAGGCTCGGGTCGGTGACGACGCCGAGCTGCTCCTCGATCCGGAAGGCGAGGTCGACGGCGGCCAGCGAGTCGAGGTCGAGCTCGGCGACCATGGTGGCGGGCGCGTCGCCCTCACCCCGGCCGACCAGGCTCAGAGCGCGCTCGATCGCGTCGACGCGCTGCTCGGGGGAGAGCTCCAGCAGCTCGGCGCGCGGCGGGAAGACGAGCCCCCGCCGCTCGCCGCGGGCCGGGGCGGCCGCGGAGCGGCGGTACAGCTCGCCCTCGACCTGACCGGCGGTGTACGCCGTCCGGCCGGCCAGGCGCTGGATCTTGCCGCTGGAGGTCTTCGCCAGGCTGCGGGCGCTGAGCAGGACCACGTCGAACAGGGCGATGCCGTGCTCGTGCTGGACGGCGGCGGCGATCGCGTCGGCGATCCGGGGCAGTTCCTCCTCGGAGGTGGTGGCCGCGACCTCGTGCAGGATCACGCACTCCTCGCCGTTCGCGGTCTCCACCGAGAACGCCGCGCCACAGCCGGGGCGGGCGAACTTCGAGGCCGCTACGGCGGTCTCCTCCAGGTCGTGCGCGTAGAGGTTGCGGCCGCGCACGACCATCATTTCCTTCAGGCGGCCGGTGACGTACACCTGCTCGTCCAGGACGAAACCGAGGTCGCCGGTGCGCAGGTAGGGCTGCGGGTCGTCCGCCAGGCGGGCGCCGAAGGACGCCTCGGTCGCGGCCTCGTCCTCCCAGTAGCCGGAGGCGACGGAGGTGCCGCGCACCCACAGCTCGCCCACCCCGCCGGGAGCGACGCGCTCACCGGATCCCGGGTCGACGACGGCGAGTTCGTGCCGGTCCGCGACGCGGCCGGAGGACACCAGGCGGTCCCCGTCCGCGCGCGGCTCGGCGCGGCCCTGCTCCAGCGCCGCGCGGTCGATGCGGGTGCTGT
Source organism: Streptomyces sp. NPDC059564 (assembly GCF_042735575.1). Taxonomy (NCBI): domain Bacteria; kingdom Bacillati; phylum Actinomycetota; class Actinomycetes; order Kitasatosporales; family Streptomycetaceae; genus Streptomyces; species Streptomyces sp. NPDC059564. The sequence goes on from NZ_JBHWBP010000001.1 coordinate 114,194, forward strand.
GCGCACCGCTGCCGCGGCCGCTGCCCGCCACGAACAGGGTGGCCTCGGCGAGGCCGTAGCACGGCAGCAGTGCGGACTTGTCGAAGCCGCTGCCCGCGAACGCCTCGGCGAAGCGGTCCATGGTGCGGTGGCGGACGGGCTCGGCCCCGCAGAAGGCGACCCGCCAGGAGGACAGGTCGAGGTTCTCGCGCTCGGCGGGGGTGCTCTTGTTGACGGCGAGGTCGAAGGCGAAGTTCGGGCCGCCGCTGACGGTCGCACCGCGCGAGGCGATGGCCTCCAGCCAGCGCATGGGCCGCCGCATGAACTCCAGCGGGGACATCAGGACCGTGGAGATGCCGGTGAGCATCGGCTGCAGTACGCCGCCCAGCAGGCCCATGTCGTGGTAGAAGGGCAGCCACGAGACGGTCAGGTCGTCCGTGGAGAGGCCGAAGTTGCGGGCGATGGTGGAGCCGTTGGACAACAGGTTCTGGTGCGTCACCACGACGCCGCGCGGCGTGCCGGTCGAGCCGGAGGTGTACTGGAGCAGGGCGATCGAGTCGGAGCTGAGGACCGGCTCCCGCCAGTCGTCGGCGCCCTCCAGCATCGCCTCCTCGGTGACCACCCAGGGCAGGCGGGCCAGCTCGGGCGCCTGGTCGAACAGTTCGTGGGTGAAGGCCTGCACCAGGCTGTCCGAGAGGACGATCTCGGCACGGGAGCTGCGCACCACCGCGCGCAGCCGGGGCAGCGTACGGGCGACCCGCATGGGGTCCGGCGGGTACACGGGGACCGCGACCATGCCGGCGTAGAGGGTGGCCACGAAGCCCACGACGAAGTGCTCGCCGGGCGGGTACAGCAGCATGACCCGCGCACCCGGCTTCGCCCGCTCCAGCAGGGAGACGGCTATCGCCCGCGCACGTCTGTCGATCTCGACCATGCTGAGTTCGGTGTCGACACCGCCGGCGTCGGCGAGGAATTCGTAGCTTACGTCGGTACCGCGCTCGGAAACGTTCCGGCGGATGACATCAACGACAGAGTTGTTTGCGTACATAGACCGTTCTCGCATTGGCGTGGAGTTCTGGAGCCCGGACGGGTTGGAGCAGGCCTGTGGGCACATCGCGGGTGGCGGAACCGACGGCAGAAGGGGTGGCCGTCGGTTCCGCCCGGGGAATCGCGGTCAGTAGCCGGCGATGGGCCGGCGGTGGCAGATGGCGCGGACCCGGTCCTGTACACGTGCTTGTACGGCGGGGTCGAGCGCGTAGGTGGTGTTGGACGTGTTCTCGGTGGCGGTCAGCACCTCGAAGACGAGGTCCGCGACCTCCGCGACGTCGGCGACGTCGAAACCGCGGGCCGCCATGCTGTTGCTGCCGAAACGCACGCCCGACGTCACCATGGCGGAGTGGGCGTCACCGACGATCCGGTTCTTGTTGACGAGAACGCCGCACTTCTCGAGTGCCTTTTCGGCATTGACGCCGGTGATGCCGAACGACGTCAGGACGTCGGCCACGACGATGTGGTTGTCGGTGCCGCCGGAGATGACCCGGACGCCCTGTCCCATGAGCTGGTCGGCGAGCGCGGCCGCGAGGGAGCGCACCCGGTGGATCGTCGCGGTGAACTCCGGAGTGGTCGCCGCCCCCAGGGCGTATGCCTTCGCGGCGATGCTGTTCACCACCGGCGCGCCCTGGATCAGCGGGAAGAGCCCGCTCTGCAGGGTCTGCTGGAGAGTCCGGCCGTTCGGGAGCACGGTGTCGGCCGAGTCGCCGAGCAGGATCAGCCCGCCGCGCGGGCCGTAGAGCTGCTTGTGCGTGCAGGTGGTCACGACGTGGGCGTGGGCCAGCGGCGACGGGTGCAGGCCGGCCACGACCAGACCGGCGATGTGGGTGATGTCGGCGAGCAGGTACGCGCCCACCTCGTCGGCGATGGCGCGGAACGCGGCCCAGTCGAGCGTGCGGGGGTAGGCGGTGGTCCCCGCGACGATCAGGCGCGGACGGTGCCGGTGGGCCTGTGCCCGGACCTCTTCGTAGTCGATCAGCCCGTCGGGCCCGAGGCCGTAGCTGTGCGCGTCGAAGACCCGGCCCGAGATGTTGACCTTGGCGCCGTGGCTCAGGTGGCCGCCGGCGTCGAGGTCGAGGCCCAGGATCGGGTCGCCGGGCTTGAGCAGCGCGTTCATGACGACCTGGTTGGCGGTGCTCGCCGAGTGGGGCTGGACGTTCGCGTAGCGGGCGCCGAAGGCCTGCTTGGCGCGCTCGACCGCGAGTTCCTCGACCTTGTCGACGTTCACGCAGCCGGCGTGGAACCGCCGGCCCGGGTAGCCCTCGGCCGTGACGTTGGCGAAGAAGCTCCCTTCGGCGAGCAGCGCCGCGGGGGTCACCGGGCTGCACGAGGCGACCAGGGCGAGGGTCTCGCGCTGCCGGTGGAGCTCGTCGTCCAGCAGCCCGTACAGGGCCGGGTCCCCGAGCTCCATGGAGTGCAGGGCGTTTTCGTAGAAGGACGACAGCGGCGCGGTCGGCGCGGTCGGAGCGGTGAGCGTGGGCACACCTACGGCGTGGGCCATGGAGTCGGATCCAAACTGTGAGGGCGGCGGTCGTCAGGGGAGGGGCTGGTCAGAAGTTCGGAGTCGAGAGCATCGCCGCGACCTTGCGGTCCGGGTCCTCGAAGCCGCGCCGGCCGTGCATCACGCGCTTGTTGTCGATCATGACGACGTCACCGGCCTCCCACTGGAGGTCGACCCGCACCTCCTCGGTGGCGTCGAGCGCGTCCCAGCGGACGTGCTGCGGGATGGTCGATCCGTCCTCGAACGTCACGATCGCGCCCGAGCCCAGGTAGCTGTTGCACAGCGTGGGCGCGTCCACGTAGGGCGCCTGCGGGACCGCGGAGACGGTCCACTTCCAGTTGAGGTTGCCGGCGTCGTCGAAGTCGTACTCGAAGTCGTCGAACGTGGCGAACAGCGCCTCCAGCTCGGCGCGGTCGGCCGTGCCGAACACGCGCTCCTGGTGTTCCGGGGCGGTCGGGAACGGGAGGCGCCAGGTCAGCCGGAGCTTGTCGAACAGCTCACGGGTCTCGGGGGCGAGCCGCTTGTACGCCTCGACGCCGTCGTAGACCGTCGTCTCGCCGTCCTCGTCGGCCGGCCGCACGCAGTAGAACCACTGGAGGCCCGGGTGCAGCGGGCAGTAGCTCATCTCGGAGTGCGCCGGAATGGGATTCCGGTGCGCGTCGACCAGCAGGACCGCACCGTCGTCGGAAATCGTCTCGCGGTTGGGGTTCTGGTGGAAGAAGAGCTTCGACGAAAACCTCTGGACGAGTGCGCGGAAATCATCGGGAGTGGCACCGAAACCGCGGAACATCAGCGTGCCGTGCTCCTTGAAGAGCTCGGCGATCTCGGAGTGCGGAAGTTCGGCGAGGGGGAGATCTGCGCTTTCGATCACCAGACCGTGGTGACCGGAAAGGGGAGAGGTTTTGAAGGGGGTTATCGCCATGAGAATTCCTACGTTAAGAGAGGCCCTGACATTCGATCACAACCGTGACGTTAGACGGGCCGCTAGCCGGTGGGCAATATCGGGATCCTGGACGGATCCGGTCAATGCCGGGGGCGTGTCATTCCGTCCAAGGACTGTTGCGCGTGATGTCCCCTAAACAGGTGTCACGGCTTTCGGGGGCGTGTGTCATCGCCGTTCTGGGGTGAACATGGGAAGCCGACCGGTACATGCGGTACCACCCCGTCCCGGCAATGGAAGGAAATGCGGTGAAGGATGACCTGGGCCTCACCGGCGTACGTGGCCGGCCCGCAGAGATCTGGTGCGAGGTGCTCGCCGTGGACCACGTCGACGACGGCACGGCTCTGCCCGTGACCACAGGGAGAGCACGTGCTGCTTGACGCGCCCCCGGCGGTCCCGGTGCTCGGTCCGGCCGACTGCCACGTCTGGTGGGCCGCTCTGGACACGGTCACCGACGACTGCCTGGCCCTGCTCGACGGGGCCGAACAGGAGCGGATCCCGCACCTGCGCAAGACGGAGGACCGACAGCGGTTCATCGCCGGCCGCGCCCTGCTGCGCACCGCCGCGGCCGGCTACCTCGGCATTCCGCCGAGGCGGCTGGAGGTGGTCGCCAACTGCCCCGACTGCTCCAGGAACCACGGCAAGCCCGAACTGCCGGGCACCGGGCTCCAGGTGTCGGTGTCGCACTCGGGCGACCGGGTGGTGGTCGCCGTCACCCGGGCAGGTGCGGTCGGGATCGACGTCGAGGAGATCAGCACGTCGGTGTCACCGGCGGAACTGCTCCCCTACGTGATCGGGCCGACGGAACCCCGTACGCCCGCCCACGCCACCCCGGGCGGCTTCCACCGGATGTGGACCCGGAAGGAGGCCGTGCTCAAAGCGACGGGCCAGGGGCTGCGCGTGCCGTTGTCCGAGGTCGGCGTGTCGGCTCCGGAGGAGGACCCGAGGGTGCTGTTCCTGGGAGGTCCGGCCGCCAGGCCGGCCGGGGACTTCGTGCTGGCCGACCTGGAGGCGGGTGCGGGCCGTGCGGCCGCGGTCGCGGTGATCGGCGCCGGGCCGCTGGCGTTCACCGCCTACTCCCGGAGCCGTCCCTCGGCCGTGGCCTTCAGTTCGGGGCCGCTGCGGGCTGCGGTGCCCGGGCGCTGAGGGGCCTCATGTCCGTCCACGCCTGCTCGATGTGCTCGAGGCACTGCTCCCGGTCGCCGCGGAAGCCGTCCGGCTCCCAGCCGGCCGGCAGTTCGCGGTCGGCGGGCCAGAGCGAGTACTGCAGTTCGTGATTGCGGACCACGAGATGGGTGCCGGTGCCTTCGGACGTCATATCTCCACCTGCTGTCGTTGTCGGGGTTCGGTGTGCGCGGACTGGGTGCGCGGGGCGGTCAGGGCGGCGCGGACCAGCTGGGCCTTGTTGTGCGCGCCGAGTTTGGAGCGGATGCGCTTCACGTACGTGTCGACCGTGTGCTGGCTGATGCCGATCCGCTGGGCCGCCTGGTCGTGGGTGCAGCCCTCGACGAGGTGCCTGAGCACCTCCCGCTCCCGCGGGGAGAGCGTGGCGACACCCTGCCGGGCGACGGTTCCGGCACCGGCCCGGGCCGGTCCCGGGCCGGCCACCCGCCGGATGGCGTCCACCAGCAGCAGGGGCGCGTCGTCGAACGGATGGGTCTCGCCCATCCGGTCCGGACCCGTGTCCCGGCCGGCGGCGGTGCCGTCGGCGGTCAGCAGGACCGTCCGGGCGGCGGGCACCCCGGCCGTCCCGGGCGCGGGCCCGGGCAGCTCGTCGAGCAGGCCCAGGTCCAGCACCAGGCAGTCGACCGTGCCGGACGCCACCGCGAAGGGCGTGTCCGTGGCGAACGCGACCTGGATGTCGGCCTCCGCGTCGAGCAGGTAGCGGATGCCCAGCAGGGCCAGCTGGTTCCGGACGAAGATCCCGGCACGCACCATGTCGACTCCCCGTCTGCGCTGGTTCCGGTCCACTCCGGCTGTACGTGGCCAAATCTTCACGACCGGCGCACGGACCGGAAGACCACTCCGGTGGCCCATTGGGGCCCTGGACGCAAGGGGACATCCGGGCGCCGGCGCGGACCGGCCGGGGCCGTGGGGGTACGACGAGGAGACCGCCCTACGAAGGGACGGTCCGGGTACGGCGAAGGGGCGCGGCGGCCGGGAAGAGGGGCGGTCCGCAGCGCGTGCGACGGTTCAGCGGTTGTCCGAGAGCCAGCCGTTCTGCACCGCTCGGACGCCCGCCTCGAACCGGCTGCGCGCCCCGAGCCGGGTCATCAGCTCGGAGGCCAGCCGCCGCGCGGTGCGCGGCGAAACCCCGAGCCGCTTGGCGATGGTCTCGTCCGTGTGGCCCTCGGCCAGCAGGACCACGACCATGGACTGCTGGTCGGTGAGGCCCTGGTCGTCGGCCCTGCTCTCCTGGTTCAGCGGCCGGGCGCTGTTCCAGACGCTGTCGAACAGCGCGCACAGCGCGGTCAGCGTGCCGTGGCCGGTCAGCACCACGGCGCCCTCGGCGCTGTTGTTGCTGTTCACGGGGATGACGGCGGCCTTGCGGTCGACGACGATCATCCGGGTCGGCAGCGTCGGCACGGTGCGCACCTCGCCGCCCAGCTTGGACAGCCAGCTCACGTACTGGAGGGTGTGCGGGCTGTTGCTGGCGCTGTTGAGGTAGACCGTCCGCATCCGGACACCGCGCTCCAGCAGCTCGCGGTTGAGCGGCTTCGCGGCCTCGATGTGCTCCGGCCGCTGGGGCCCGTCCGGGGCGAAGGTCATGACCTCTTCCCGCGTGTCCCGGGTGAGTGCCGCGAGCCGGTCGCGGATCTGGTCGATCCCGGTCAGGCGCTCGCTGTGCGGGCGGGTGTCGGACGGCCGTGATTCCGCGAATTCCGCGATCAGCAGGGCCGCGGCGGCCCGCGAGTCTTCCAGCCGTTTCTGGTGCGCCGCGAGCTCGGCCTGCTGACGTGCCATCAGCATTTGGAGACCGACCTCGGGCGATACGGGCCACAGTTCGCCCTCGCGGTCGTAGGAGGGTCTCAGCAGGGCCAGTTCGCTCAGGGTGTCCAGTCCGTAACGGACCTGCTCAGGAGCCAGTTCCAGCCGCTCGGCGAGCTCCGCCACGCCGTCGTGCGGTCTGGCCAGGAGGCCCCGGTAGACGGACTCGGCGATGGAATCGAGACCAAGCGACTTCAGCACGGAACATCTCCCCCCGGAGGCTCGCTATAAAGACGCTACATCATCACATGAGTGGCGAGATTTCCACAGGAGGGGGGGATGGACTGTACCGGCCATTGCCGGAATGGGACTTCTGGTGCTCTTCTCCCGTGTTCGCCCTTTTGGGAAAATGCGAGGCGTGTATCTCGTTCACGCCGAACTCCTGAACAGGAAGGCGGAGTTGTGTATCCCTCAGAACCTCGCGGATCTCCTTCGTGCCCTGGCGCACCCCGACGAGGGCGTGGAGCATGTGGTCGTCCACCCCCATCCGGGACACGGGGTGACGGTGGGCATCTACCTGTTGTCCGACCGTCTCAGGCACGCCGAGGAGACGGCGGCGAGACTGTGCGGACGCGCGGTGGCCGAGATCGGTCCGCTGTCGGGATGGCGGGTCGGACGCTCCGAGGCCCCGCTGCTGGCCCCGTACGGCCTCGACGGTCCCGATGACCTCGACGGCCTCATGGACTGAGCCCTGGGAAGCGGTCCGCTGACCGCTTCGGTCCAGGGCCCGTTCCGTCCACCGGAAGTCTCTTCCGAAGCCTTCTCCGCCTGACGAAGCTTTGCAGCACAGAAGGAACGACTCACCCACTTCGGAAGGGATTCCTACGTTGCTGCACTTTCGTCCCGCTCGCTGGGCCGCGATTCTCCTGACGGCCTTCGCCCTCCTGGCCCCGGCGCTCGGCCTCTCCGGCAACACCGCGGGATCCGCGGTCGTCGCCGACGCCCCCGTGCCGGGCGTCGTCGTCACCAGCGCCCCCGCGCCGGGCGACATGATCTGGGGCTGACCGCCGTCTCGACGCCACGGCGTTGACCGGTGGGGCGGGACGCGGGTGCCCGAGGTGCCCCTTCCATGACGTCGGACGGCATCGAGGCATCGGCCGTCGATGCCGTCCCGGCGTTCGTACGCGATGGCCCGCCCGGTCAGGCCGTCAGGTTCGTGACGACCCGCCGCGCCTGCGGCAGCAGCCATTCCGGCGCCGTGCCCCCGGGCAGCGCCTCCACCTCCTCGATCAACGCGGCGATCCGCGCGGCGCCCGCCGCCGGGCGGCCGAGCTCCTGATCGGTCCAGGCGGCGTTGTTCAGGCACTGGAAGCGGTCCTGGAGGTACTCGGGCCCGAGCTCCGTGTAGAGCGCGGCCGCCCGCTCCCAGAGCAGCACCTCCTCCAGCCGCAGCGCCTCGATCCCGGCCGCGCCCAGCGTGCTTCCGGCCGCGGCAGCGCTCCCCTCGTCGGGGAGCTCGGCGCCGACCCGCCGGTCCAGTACCTGCGCGAGCTGGTGCCAGGTCTGGGCCAGTTCCGACCGCAGCTCCGGCTCCCCCGGGTCCGAGACCAGGGCCGTCTCCAGTACGCGGGCCGCCTCGTCCATCCGGGCCCGGGCGGCCGCGACGGTGGCGTCGGTGACTTCCTCGCGCAGCCCCAGCCAGGCCAGCGAGCGCAGGATCCGGACTTCGCAGACCACGGCCTCCCCGGTCAGCCGGCGCAGTTCCAGGGCCCGCTCGTAGGCGGCGACGGCCTCCTCGGCCAGTCCGGCGTCGGACAGGCAGTCGGCGGCCGACTGGGCGAAGGCCGCCTGCGGACGCGGGTCCTCCCAGCCCTTGACCAGTTCCGCCGCCAGCAGGAACTGCTCCGCGGCGGCCCGTGACTCGCGCAGGTCCCGCAGCAGGTTGCCCAGGAAGTCCCGCGCCGAGACCGCCTGGCCCTCTCCGTGCTCCAGCAGGTCGGGCAGCGTGGACTGGAGGACCTCGGCCGCGTCGGCGGTCCGGCCCTCCCGGGCGTAGGCGCGGGCCAGCAGCAGCCGGGCCTGGGCCCCGCCGTCGGCGGTCAGGCCGGCCTGGTCGAACCAGTGCGCCGCCGTCAGGGCGTGCTCGGCGGCCTCCGCCGCCGCGTCCCGGCGCAGCAGGACGTCCGCCAGGGTGATCCGTACGACGGCCTGCTGCTCGGCGTCGGTCTCCTCCGCCGCGTGTTCCAGGCCGGACCGCGCCGCCTCCTCGGCCTCCTCGGGCCGCTCCAGGGACATCAGCACCCCGGCCCGCAGGACCAGCGGGTCCACCGCGTGCCACGGCCGGCCCGCCTCGACGGCACGGGCCGCGGAAGCCGCCAGCAGGGGCAGGGCCCGGTCGGTGTCGCCCCGGGAGAGCGCCAGCCGGCCCAGCATCTCCTCGGCCTCCGCGGCCAGGTCCGGGACGGCCCGCGCGTAGGAGGCGACGAAGGCGGTGAGTTCGGCCACCAGCACCTCGTGGCCGTGTTCGTGCTCCTCGCCGTGGTCCCGCGCCTGAGCGGCCTCGACCGAGCGCAGGTACGACTCCACGCGGATCCCGGACAGTTCCGCGTGCGCGATCCGCCGCGGCCGCAGCGGTTCGGCCGCGTCCAGCGCCTCGGCCGCGCGCAGGCCGGCCGCCAGCAGCTCACGGATCCGGCCCGGCTGCTCCCCGGACTGGGCGGCCGCGGCCGCCAGCCTCAGTTCCGCGAGGGCCGCGCGCTCCGCCTGCCCCAGCGCCCGGTACCCGTCGCGGGCCTCCGCCAGCAGCTGCCCGGCTTCCTCCGCGCCCGTCCGCGCGGCCGCCACGGCCCGCTGGTCGGCCACGTCGGCGGCGACGAGCGGGTCCACCTGTGACGGCGGCAGCGCGGAGATCCGTACGGCGATCTCGTCCCACAGGGCGTCCGCCCGCGGATGGCCCGAGTCGCGCGCGGTGCGGGCCCGTTCCACCAGCTCGGGGAGGCCGGCAACGGGCGCCGCCGGGCGGGCCGGAGCCGGGACGGGCGCCGGAGCTGCCGCCTTCGGCAGTGCGGCGCTGCGCACCCCCAGCGGGAGTACGCCGGCCAGCGGTTCCCGCTCGATCCGCTCGCGCAGCTCGTCCGAGACCCGGCCGGTGCCGTTGCGGGCGTCGAATCGGGCGGCGATGGCCAGGGCCTCGGTGTGCAGGATCCCGTACAGCTCGTCGACGGTGCGCGGGGTGCCCTCGTAGGGCACGGACGGGTCGGCGCCGTGTCCGAGCCGGTTCAGCCGGTGCAGCAGGACGAGCACCCCGCCGAAGAACTCCATCTGGGTGTCGACGTCCGCGAGGGGTCCGAGGAGCGCCGCGTGCTCGGAGAGGATCTCCAGGCCGCGGGCCTCGTTGCCGGTCAGGGCGCAGAACTCGATGTGCTCGCCGACCGAGCGCAGCAGGCTCTCCTTGCCCCGGGCCAGGCGGTATCCCCGCAGGTGGTGGGCGCGGGCCTCGTCGGTGCGGCCGAGGCGCACGAGGGGGAGCAGGGAGCGGGCGAGGACCCGGTGCGGTTCCTCCATGCAGGTCTGACCGCCGGTGAGGACCGGCTCCCAGAGTTCGATCGCCTTCTCGTCCTCGCCCCGCTCCGACCAGAACCAGCCCTGGGTGTGGGTCTCGCAGGCGTGGCAGTCGCTCATCGCGTCGCGGTCGGCGGCCCGCCAGCGTGCGACGGCCCGTTCGGCCCGCTCGCGGTCGCCGATGGCGTGGGCCAGGTAGAACTCGGACTGGCGCACGGCGCGCTCGCTGTAGCCGGCGATCCGGTAGCGCCGTTCCATGTCGTCGAGCCAGCGGGTGACGGTCTCGATGGGGATCTCGGGGGACTGGACGATCCGGCCGGCCACCCATTTGAAGCGCCAGAACAGGGAGTGGGCGTCGGAGCTGTCGAAGGCCGCCGGATCGCGGTCGTACTCCTGGAGGAGGCGTGCGAACGGGACCACCATGCGGGTGCGTTCGGCGCTGTACTCGTAGGCGTCGATCTGGGTGATCAGTGCCTGCCGGAACAGTCCGCGGTCGCCGCTGACCTCGGCGGCCGCGGTGAGGGCCTCGGCCTGCGCGTTGCGTGCCGCGCCGAAGGGGAGCCCGCGGTTCTGGTGGAGGGCGCGCCGGATCTCTTCGTTCGTCAGGGTGGTCACTTGTCGTCCTCCTGGGCCGGGGTGGAGTGGGTCGCCCATTCCAGGAGCCCGAGGAAGGCCCGGTTGAGCAGGGCGGAGTCCGCCGGGCGCAGCGGCCGCTGGGACATCAGCAGGGCCTGTCCGTAGAGCGATTCGACCGCCGTGCCGGTCAGGGTGGGGTCGGGGAGTCCGGCGATCCGCCGGATCAGCGGGTTGTTGTGGTTGAGGACCAGGCGGGCGCGCGGTCCGGAGCCGCGCAGCGAGCCGAGGATGCCGCTCCACAGCGAGTCGGCGCTCTCCAGTGCGGCGGTCCGGTCGCGTTCCTGGCGGGCCTGGCGGTCGTCGAGGTAGAGGGCGGGGACGGCCACGGGCTGGAAGGCGCGCAGGACGACGTCGCAGCTCTGGGGTTCCAGGCGGGTGCGGGCCGTGGACAGGAAGGAGGCGAGGGCCAGTTCGACGTCGGTGGGGACGGGGTCGAGGCGCTCGGTGACGGCTCCGGCGTCCAGCTCGGTGACCTTGAGCTCCGGGCGTACGGAGGGCAGCAGGGCCAGCAGGTCGGCGTCGTATGTGTACCCGGCGTTGATGACGCCCAGGCCGTGGGCCGCCGCGATCGGGGCGATCTGGCGGAACTCCTCGACGGTGCGGGTGAAGTGGATGTCGCTGTGCGCGGCCGCGAACTCCTCCAGGCTCATCGAGCCGTCGCTGGTCTCGAACGGGAGCCAGGGCAGCATCAGTCCGAGCAGCTCGGCGTCGTGCCGGGCCAGCGACTTCACGCCGAGGTGGTGGACGCTCAGGAAGGCGGCGAGCCGGTCGGGTTCGCTCGCGGCGAGTTCGGCCAGCCAGCTCCGGACGCGGGCGCCGAGGGCTTCGCGTACGGCGGCCAGGGTCTCGTCGTCGTAGAGGTTCTCGCGGGAGGCCGTGGGCCGCAGGGTGTCGGTGTCGAGGACGGCGCGGACGAAGAAGGCCCAGTCGGGCAGCAGGTTGTCGGCCTGGTCGGTCAGCAGCATGCCCTTGAGGTGGACGCGGTGTCCGGCGCGGTGGGCGGGGCTGGTCGGCTCGGGCAGGACGTACGCGACCCCGCGCACCCCGGCGACCGGCAGGTCGAGGTCGATGCTGTCGAGCGGGGTGAAGCCGAAGAGCGCGGCGCAGTGCCCGGCGAGCGCGACGCGGCGGGCGGCCGGGGTGGGGAAGGGCCGGTCCCACACGGCGGGCCGGTCGGTGACGTGGCGCGGGGCGCCGCCGAGGCCGTCGTCGAAGGTGATCTCGTAGGGCAGGAGGGAGCCGTAGTCACGGGCGAGCCGTTCGACGGTGGCGGGCTCGGTCCACTCCTCGGCGCCCGGGCGGGCTTCCAGGTGGACGGTGGTGCCGGGCTCGGGGCGGGCCTCGTGGGGCAGTTCGCGCACGGTGTACGAGCCGTCGTCCGTGGCGAGCCATTCCACGGGCGCGGCCAGGGGGTCGCGGGCGGAGCGGGTGACGACCCGGATCTGCCGGGCGACGACGAAGCAGGCGAGCAGGCCGATGCCGAACTGGCCGAGGAACTCCTGGCGGGTGGTCTCCAGGCCGTGGTCGCCGCCGCGCTTGGAGCTTCGGCCGATGGTGGCGAGGAGGGAGTGGGCCTCGGCGGCGGTCAGGCCTATGCCGGAGTCCTCGATGGTGACCCGGCCGGCGGACGCGGACAGGCGGATGCGGACGTGCGCGGCGGGCTCGTGGGCGTGGCGGGCGGTGACGGCGTCGACGGCGTTCTGCAGCAGCTCGCGGACGTAGACGCGCGGGCTGGAGTAGAGGTGGTGGGAGAGCAGGTCGACGAGGCCGCGCAGGTCGACCTGGAAGTTGTTGGTCTCGGTGTTGGCGTCGGCTTCGGCTGCGGCGTCGGCTTCGGCTGTGGGATCGGACGTCATGGGGTGTCACCTCGCGTGGTCACATGGGTGGTCGGTGATCGCGAGGTTCCCCCCTCACTGATCCCGGAACGAGGAACAGAGTAGGGGGATGATCCGACAGTCATCCCGGGAATTCCCTCTTGCGCCGTGCTACGAGAACCGCAGGAATTGCGGAGGCACGGAATCGGCGAGCCACACCCCGTTGGCGCTGATCCGGAACACGTGCCCGGCGGCCCGCATCGCGCCCGCGTCCACGGCCAGCACGACCGGCCGGCCCCTGCGCGCGCCCACCCGGGTCGCCGTCTCGCGGTCGGGCGACAGGTGCACGTGGTGGCGGGCCATCGGGCGCAGGCCCTCGGCGCGGATGGCGTCCAGGGCGGCGGCGACGGTGCCGTGGTAGAGGTACGCGGGCGGTTCGGCCTCGGGCAGGCCCAGGTCCACCGCCACGGTGTGGCCCTGGCTGGCCCTGATGCGGGTGCCGTCGACGGCGAAGCGCTGCTTGTCGTTGGCGGCGACCACGTGGTCGAGTTCGGCGCGGCTGACGGGGAACCCGTGCGCGGCCGCCGCGTGCAGGAGGGCGTCGATCTCCACCCATCCCTGGGGGTCGAGCACCAGTCCGATCCGTTCCGGCTGATGCCGCAGGTGTTTCGAGACGTATTTGGACACCTTCACGGTGCGTCTGTCGTCCATGTCCCCAGCTTGCCGGGTCGGACGGGGCGCGAGCAGCGGATTTTCTCCGTTCCGTTGAACACGGACCCCCTCTATCGCGTTTCCAAGATACGGAATACATTTTCCGCTGAACTGCTACCCAGGGGGAGAAACCATGCCGAACAAGCCTTCATTGCCACGTCGCGTGACGGCCGAACTCATCGGCACCGCGAGCCTGCTCGTGGTGGTGATCGGCTCCGGCATCCAGGCGGCTTCCCTCAGCCGCGACACCGGCGTCGCGCTGGTGGCCAATTCGCTCGCCTCCGCCATCGGCCTCGGGCTGATCATCACCCTGCTCGGGCCGCTGTCCGGCGCCCACCTCAACCCGGTCGTCACCCTCACCGCCTGGTGGGCCCGGCGGGGCGGCGGCGAGGGGCTCGACGCCCGTGAGGCCCTCGCCTACGCCGCCGCCCAGACCGCCGGGGCCATCGGCGGCGCCGTCCTGGCCGAGGCGATGTTCGGCCGCAGCCCGGGGACCTTCTCCACCCAGGTCCGCGACGGCGGCCACCTGCTGGTCGGGGAGGTCGTCGCGACCGCCGGACTGGTGCTGGTGATCCAGGGGTTCGGCCGCATCGGCCGGCCCCGGCTGATCCCGGCCGCCGTCGCCGCGTACATCGCCGCCGCGATCTGGTTCACCTCCTCGGGCTCCTTCGCCAACCCCGCGGGCACCGTCGGACGCGCCTTCAGCGACTCCTTCACCGGCATCGCCCCGCAGTCGCTGCCCGGCTTCGTCGCGGCCCAGGTGCTCGGCGGGGTCCTCGGGCTGGCCCTGGCGACCCTCCTCTACGGCCGCGAAGGCGGCGCCGGGACGGTCAGGGGCGCGGTGACGGGTACGGCCAAGGGAGTGGAGGCGCAGGCTCCGGTGGTCGACACGCCGGTGGCCGATATCCCCCGCACAGGCCCCTCTTTCGAGGCCCTCGCCTGAGGTTTGATCCTCGTTCCCCACAGGCGAACCGCAGTTGTCCACAGCCGTTTCGGTGGATTTCTGCGGCAAGCGTGTGATTCGCCCTGTGGACTACTGATCGAGCACTATCGGCCGCCCCTGCTGACCAGATCGTTCATCGTCCGGGCCTGAAGCTCCCGCTCGGTCGCGGCCCGGACGAACTCCGCGACGTGTTCGGATCCCACCAGCTCCTGCACCGCCCGCACCGTCTCGGCGGGCAGGGACACCGGCGCGGGCCCCGAGGGCTGAGCCCCGCCCGCCGCCCCCAGATGACGCTGAAGATGCCGGGTCGCGAACAGCCGCATCGCCCGCGCCAGCTCGGCGTCCACCGTCTGCTGGGCCAGCGGCCGCAGCCTGCGTACCATCGTCGCCGCCTCCGCCGCGTCCGCGTCGGTCGGCGGCACGTGCCCGAGGTAGCGGGCGAAGACGTGCTCCGTGGTGAACTCCAGGAAGCGCGAGGCGATGTGCTCCACCTGCCCGCGCAGCTCGCGCAGGTGCCCGGTGATCGCCGACAGCGGCACGCCGGCCGCGTAGAGCTCGGCCGCGACCGCCAGCTCCTGCGGGGACGGCACCAGGAACTCGTCCGGCCGTCCCGCGATCCGCTCCAGCACCCCCAGCTCGCACGCCTCGTCCACGGCGTCGTCGTCGGGCCGCCCGCCGAAGCGCTCGTTGAGGTCGGTGCGGCTGATCCGGGCCGCCTCCTCGTCGGTCCACGGCCCGTGCACCTCGGCCACCAGACCGAGTACGCCGCCCAGCCCGCGCCCCGCGTCCCAGGCCTCCAGCAGCTCCTTGATGGAGGCCAGGGTGTAGCCGCGGTCCAGCAGGTCGGCGATCTGCCGCAGCCGCGCCAGATGCGTGTCCCGGTAGACGTTGGACCGGCCGCGGCGCTCCGGCTTCGGGAGCAGACCGCGGTCCTGGTACGCCCGGATCGTGCGTACCGTCGCCCCGCTGTGGTGGGCCAGATCCTCGATCCGGTACTCGGCTACCGCCTGATCGGACAATCCCGGCTCCCTACGACATGGCGGCTCGGCCGACGGCGCCCGCCGCGGCCCGGGCGGCAGGTGACGCCGCCAGGTACTCGACCGCCCTGCGCAGCGAGCCCTCCTGCGAGGGATGGTACGACCGTCGCAGGTAGCGGGGTATGGCCGCGCCCAGCTCTCTCCACGCCGGCAGCAGCCCCCGGGCCACGGCCCGGTTGTGCCCGCGCAGCGAATAGCGCTGCCGCCGGGCCAGTTCGGGGTCGTGGCGCATCAGGTACGAGGCCCCCCACACCCACAGCCAGGCCAGCACCGGGGCCACCACCAGCATGCCCTCCACGCGGCGCGCGTAGCGCAGCGGGCCGGAGCCCCCGCAGTGCTCGTACATGTCGAAGGCGACCGAGCGGTGCTCCACCTCCTCCGCGCCGTGCCAGCGCAGCAGATCGAGCATGACCTCGTCCGCGCCGGCCCGGTCGAGGCCCTCCGCGCGCAGCACCCAGTCCCCGAGGACCGCCGTGAACTGCTCGATCGCGGCGATCAGCGCGAGCCGGAAGCGCAGCCACTCCTGTGCGCCGACCGGCGCCCCGAACGGCGGGCTCTCCCCCAGCAGCTTCTCGAAGAGGAAGTCCACGTGCCGCGTGTAGGCGGCGGTCGGCAGCCGCTGCTCCGCCAGGTGGTCCAGGACGTAGGAGTGCTGCACGCTGTGCGTGGCCTCCTGGCCCATGAACCCCTTGACGTCCTTCAGCAGCCCCGGATCGGTGACCAGGGGCAGCCCTTCCTTGAACACCTTCACGAACCACCGCTCCCCGGCGGGCAGCAGCAGGTGCAGGACGTTGATCACGTGGGTGGCGGTGGGCTCGTCGGGTATCCAGTGCAGCGGCGTGGCCTTCCAGTCGAAGGCCACCCGGCGCGGGGCGATCGGATACGGGCCCGCGCCGTCCACCGCGCTCACAGCCGGGGCTCCAGCTTCGCGAACCGCCGCAGCGTGCCCGGGGCGAAGCGGGACATCCACAGGGCGCCCTTGGACTCGGGGGTCACGGGCACCACGGCCTGGTTCTTCACCACGGCCGTCAGGATCGCGTCGGCGACCTTCTCCGGCGGGAAGTTGCGCAGCCCGTACAGCCGCGAGGAGCGCTCCTGACGGCGCTTCTCCTCGGCCGCGTCCACCCCGGCGAACCGGGAGGTGGCGGTGATGTTGGTGTTGACGATGCCGGGGCAGATCGCCGAGACGCCGATCGACTTGGCGGCCAGCTCGGCGCGCAGGCACTCGCTCAGCATCAGCACAGCGGCCTTGGAGGTGCTGTAGGCGGGCAGGGTCTTGGAGGGCAGGTAGGCGGCGGCGGAGGCGGTGTTGACGATGTGGCCGCCCTGGCCGCGCTCGGCCATCTGCTTCCCGAAGATCCGGCAGCCGTGGATGACGCCCCACAGGTTGACGTCGAGGACCTTCTTCCAGTCCTCGGAGGTGGTCTCCAGGAAGGGGCCCGACAGCCCGATGCCGGCGTTGTTCACCAGGACGTCGACGATCCCGTACTCGGCGGCGACCTTCGCCGCGAGCTTCTCCATCGCCGGCTCGTCGCTGACGTCGACGCACTCGCCCCAGGCCTCGGCGGCGCCGACCAGCCGGGCCATCTCGGCGGTGCGCGCCGCTCCCTCGGCGTCCCGGTCCACGGCCACGATCCGGGCCCCGGCCTCGGCGAACGCGAAGGCGGTGGCCCGCCCGATGCCGCTGGCGGCGCCGGTGACCAGCACCAGCTGCCCGCCGAACCGGTCGGCGTACCGGCCCGGGGCCTTCAGCTCGGGCGCCCGCACCCCGGGCTCCTCCCGCGCGGTCACGAACTCGCCGATCCACGCCGCCACCTGGTCCGGGCGGGTCCGCGGGATCCAGTGCTTCGCGGGCAGGGTCCGGCGCACCAGGTCCGGGGCCCACCGCTCCGTGTCGTCGTAGAGCCGCTCGGAGAGGAACCCGTCCCCGGTCGGGACGATCAGCTGCACCGGTACGTGCGCGTACGCGTCGGTGCGGGGCCTGCGCATGCGGGGCCGGACGTTGTCCCGGTACAGCCAGGCTCCGTGCGCCGCGTCCTCGGGGAGCGAGGCGGTCGGGTAGGAGCTGTCGGGGAGCTTCTCCGCCCGCTGGATCATCTTCGGCCACCGCTTGCCGAGCGGCCCGCGCCAGGCGAGCTCCGGCAGCGCCGGCGTGTGCAGCATGTAGACGTACCAGGACTTCGCGCCCTGGTTCAGCAGCTGCGCGGCCCGACGCGGGGTGGGCCGCTTCATCCGCTGGTTGATCCAGTGCCCGAAGTGGTCCAGGGAGGGGCCGGACATGGAGGTGAAGGAGGCGATCCGGCCCTCGGTCCGGGCGACCGTCGCGAACTCCCAGCCCTGTACGGAGCCCCAGTCGTGGCCCACCAGGTGCACCGGGCGGTCCGGACTGACCGCGTCCGCCACGGCGAGGAAGTCGTCGGTCAGCTTCTCCAGGGTGAAGCCCCCGCGCAGCGGCCGGGGCGCGGAGGAGCGCCCGTGGCCGCGTACGTCGTACAGGACCACATGGAAGCGGTCCGCGAGGCGCTCGGCGACCTCGGACCAGACCTCCTTGCTGTCCGGGTAGCCGTGGACCAGCACCACGGTCGGCCGGTCCGTCTCACCGAGCTCGGCGACGCACAGCTCGATGCCGCCCGTGCTCACCCAGCGCTCGCGCGCGCCCGCCAGTGCCGTACCCGCCGTACCGCTCATCCCGCTCATGCCGCCTTCTCCTCAGCCCAGCGCCGCACGTGCGGCAGGTCGTCGTCCAGCCAGAACGCGCTCTCCACGGGGTCCCGGGAATCGGTGACCACCAGGATCTCCTCGAACTTCGCGCCGGTGCCCCGGAATCCCAGGTGCGGCTCCACGGCCCACAGTCCGGGCTGCGGCGGATGGTCGGAGAAGTGGTACGGACTCCACAGCGGGGACCAGCCCTCGCGGTGCCCGTGCAGGGCGTCCGCGGCCAGGCCCTTGAGGGACCGGGTGCCGAACCCGAACGCGGTTGGGGACCAGCGCCGCTCCTCGACCCGGTCTATCTTGTGCGCGATCACGCCGAAGGGGTAGGCCCGGTGCCGGTTGGCGTACCCCTGGCGGGTCATCAGCCGCTCGACGTTCTCGTAGATCTCCCGCAGCGAGCGGCGTTCGCGTACCTGCTCCAGGATCAGGTCGCGGTGCGGGCGCAGGTCGGACATCAGCCGGTCCTGCACCGGGTGGAGGCCGAGGCTGCCGGAGTAGCCGATGTCGGCCGCGTACCCCCGGTGGACGGGGGCCATGTCGAGGATGAACGGCATGCCCGGCTCCAGCCGCCGCCCGGTCGGGAAGAACTGCAGGGGGATCTTGAAGTTGGTGAAGGCGGTGCGGTCGCCGAACCAGGCGAACGGCAGGTGGAACCAGTCCCGCACCCCGCGCTCGCGCAGCCAGTCGCGCTGCATCCGCGCCGCCTCGCGCTCGGTCACGCCGGGCCTGAGCTGCGCCGCCACCGTCTCGGCGCATGCGTAGGCGAGGTGCTGGACCTCCCGGAAGCCGCGCAGCTCGGCGGAGAGCCGCCCACGGTCGTGCGCGGTGCGTTGCTTGCTGTGCCCAGCCATGCCAGCCATGCCCGCCGTCCGTCCCTGTAGCCGTACGCGCCCGTAACCTGCCACTGATGAATGTGACAATGACTGGAGATCACGTCAAGGCCCGTGCACGCACCTGTGGACAAACTTGTCGCGTTCACGCCGGGCCGTATCAGCCTTCCGTCAGGGTCCGTAGTCCTCAAGGCTGATAAGCGATCCCGCTCCAGGTCTGACGACCCGCGCCCCACGCGGCACTAACGTCGAACGCGTGACTGTCATCGCGACCGAAAGCCTGAGCAAGCGGTACCCCCGAGTGACCGCCCTCGACCGGCTCTCCCTGGACATCGGGCCCGGAGTGACCGGCCTCGTGGGCGCCAACGGAGCCGGCAAGTCCACGCTGATCAAAATCCTGCTCGGACTGTCCCCCGCCACCGAGGGCCGCGCCGCCGTGCTCGGACTCGACGTCGCCACGCACGGCGGTGCCATCCGTGAGCGCGTCGGCTACATGCCCGAGCACGACTGCCTGCCGCCCGACGTCTCCGCCACGGAGTTCGTCGTCCACATGGCGCGCATGTCCGGGCTGCCGCCGACCGCCGCCCGCGAGCGGACCGCCGACACCCTGCGCCACGTCGGGCTGTACGAGGAGCGCTACCGCCCCATCGGCGGCTACTCCACCGGCATGAAGCAGCGCGTCAAGCTGGCCCAGGCGCTCGTCCACGACCCGCAGCTGGTCCTCCTCGACGAGCCGACCAACGGCCTCGACCCCGTCGGCCGGGACGAGATGCTCGGCCTGATCCGCCGCATCCACACCGACTTCGGCATCTCGGTCCTGGTCACCTCCCACCTGCTCGGAGAGCTGGAGCGGACCTGCGACCACGTGGTCGTCGTCG
The DNA here is from genome assembly GCF_042735575.1 of Streptomyces sp. NPDC059564. Classification (NCBI taxonomy): domain Bacteria; kingdom Bacillati; phylum Actinomycetota; class Actinomycetes; order Kitasatosporales; family Streptomycetaceae; genus Streptomyces; species Streptomyces sp. NPDC059564. The sequence goes on from NZ_JBHWBP010000001.1 coordinate 133,714, forward strand.
ACGGCGGCAAGCTGCTGCGCTCCAGCTCCACCAGCGACTTCACCCAGACCACCACCACCCTGGCGATCGAGGTCACCGACTCCGACGCGCACCCGGACGGCACCGCCGCCCTGCGCCGGGCCCTCACCGCGGCCGGCATCAGCCTGCACGCGGGCGAGGAGCAGGGCCTGCCCGGAGCCGGCCACATCCTCCTGATCGAGGCCACCGGCGAGGACACGTACGACACGGTCCGCGACACCGTCGCCGACCTCGGGATCGGCCTGGTCCGCATGGAGCAGCGCCGCCACCACATCGCGGAGGTCTTCCGCGACAACGACCAGCAGCAGCTCGTCCGGAAGGGAGCCGGTTCCGATGGCGCCTGACACCTCGACCCAGATCCACAACATCGGTTACCGGTCCTACGACGGCCCCCGCCTCGGCCGCGCCTACGCCCGCACCTCGCTCTTCTCGCAGTCCCTCCGGGGCGCGTACGGACTCGGCCGTTCCGCCAAGTCCAAGGTGCTGCCGATGATCCTCTTCGCGGTGATGTGCGTCCCCGCGCTGATCATCGTCGCCGTGGCCATCGCCGTCCCCGGCTCCACCGACCTGCCGATCAAGTACACGACGTACGCCCTGACCACCCAGGTGATCATCGGCCTCTACCTCGCGTCCCAGGCACCCCAGTCGGTCTCCCGGGACCTGCGCTTCAAGACCGTCCCGCTGTACTTCTCGCGGCCCATCGAGCGCGTCGACTACGTCCTGGCCAAGTACGCGGCCATGGCCTCGGCCCTCTTCATCCTCACCGCCACCCCGCTGCTGATCATGTGGATCGGCTCGCTGCTGGCGAAGTTCGACTTCGGTGACCAGACCAAGGGATTCGGGCAGGGACTGGTGTCGGTACTGCTGCTGTCGCTGCTCTTCGCGGGCCTCGGCCTGGTGATGGCCGCGCTCACCCCGCGCCGCGGGTTCGGCGTCGCCGCCGTCATCGGCCTGCTCCTCATCCCCTACGGCGCCGTCACGGCGGTGCAGGGCGTCGCCTACAACACCGGGCACACCGCGGCCATCGAGTGGATGGGCCTGTTCTCCCCCATCACCCTGATCGACGGCGTCCAGACCGCCTTCCTCGGCGCGACCTCCGCCTTCCCCGGCGGCGAGGGCCCCTCCGCCGGCGTCGGCGTCGTCTACCTGCTCGTCGCCCTCGGCCTCATCGCCGGCTCCTACGCCGCCCTGATGGCCCGCTACCGGAAGGCCGGGCTGTGACCCTCATCGACATCGACCACACCTCCCGCTGGTTCGGGAACGTCGTCGCCGTCAACGACGTGACCATGCGCATCGGCCCCGGAGTCACCGGACTGCTCGGCCCGAACGGCGCCGGGAAGTCCACCCTCATCAACATGATGGGCGGCTTCCTCGCCCCCTCCACGGGCACCGTCACCCTCGACGGCGCGCCGATCTGGCGCAACGAGCAGGTCTACAAGCAGATCGGCGTCGTCCCCGAGCGCGAGGCGATGTACGACTTCCTCACCGGCCGGGAGTTCGTCGTCGCCAACGCCGAACTCCACGGGCTCGACGACGCGGCCGCCCAGCGGGCGCTCGCCACCGTCGAGATGGAGTACGCGCAGGACCGCAAGATCTCCACGTACTCCAAGGGCATGCGCCAGCGCGTGAAGATGGCCTCCGCGCTCGTCCACGACCCGTCCGTACTGCTCCTCGACGAGCCGTTCAACGGCATGGACCCGCGCCAGCGCATGCAGCTCATGGACCTGCTGCGGCGGATGGGCGACGAGGGCCGCACCGTGCTGTTCTCCTCCCACATCCTGGAGGAGGTCGAGCAGCTCGCCTCGCACATCGAGGTGGTCGTCGCCGGCCGGCACGCGGCCTCCGGCGACTTCCGCAAGATCCGCCGCCTGATGACGGACCGCCCGCACCGCTACCTGATCCGCTCCACCGACGACCGGGCCCTCGCCGCGGCCCTGATCGCCGACCCGTCCACGGCCGGCATCGAGGTCGACGTCAAGGAAGGCGCCCTGCGCATCCAGGCCGTCGACTTCGGACGCTTCACCGAGCTGCTGCCGCGGGTCGCCCGCGCGCACGGCATCCGGCTGCTGACGGTCTCGCCCTCCGACGAGTCCCTCGAGTCGGTCTTCTCCTACCTCGTCGCGGCCTGAAGGAGCTGGCACCCATGTACAACCCCACCGTCGCCCGGCTCACCTACCGGGCCCTCCTCGGCCGCCGCCGCGCGCTGATCCTCTTCGCGCTGCCCGCCCTGCTGATCGTCATCGCCGTCGCCGTCCGCGCCTTCACCGGGGTGGACGACAAGGTGGCGGCCGATCTGCTCGGCGGCTTCGCCCTCGCCACGATGGTCCCGCTGATCGGCGTCATCGCCGGCACCGGAGCCATCGGCCCCGAGATCGACGACGGCTCGATCGTCTACCTGCTCTCCAAGCCGGTGAAGCGCCCGACGATCATCCTGACCAAGCTGATCGTGGCGATCTCCGTCACGATGGCCTTCTCGGCCATCCCGACCCTGATCGCCGGGTTCATCCTCAACGGCAACGGCCAGCAGATCGCCGTCGCCTACACCGTCGCCGCGCTCGTCGCCTCGATCGCCTACAGCGCGCTCTTCCTGCTGCTGGGCACCGTCAGCCGGCACGCGGTCGTCTTCGGCCTGGTCTACGCCCTGATCTGGGAGTCCCTCTTCGGCAGCCTGGTCTCCGGCGCCAAGACCCTCAGCGTCCAGCAGTGGTCCCTGGCCCTGGCCGAGAAGGTCGCCGGACAGGGGTACGTGGACGCCACCGTCGGCCTGCCCACCGCGGTGGTCCTGCTGCTCGTGGTCACCGTCGGCGCCACCGCGTACGCCGGCCAGAAGCTGCGCCGCCTGACCCTCGCCGGCGAGGAGTAGGCCCGCCGCACCGGCCCCGATCCCGTGCCCCGCCCGGCCCACCGGCCAGGCGGGGCACGGCCGCGCACGGCATCATCGGTGCATGATCGAGCACACCGAGCCGGAGCCGTCCAGGCCCCTGTGGTCCTGGATACGTACCTCGCCCGGAACCCACATCTGGCTGCTCATCATCGCCGTCACCAGCATCGTCGTCGTGATCGCGCCCGACCGCGTCGAGCACGTCCTGCTCCACCGCAACAGCAGCAACATCCACGAGCTCGTCAAATACCCCATACGGGCCCTGCTCGGCAGCGCCTTCTGGATCGAGGACCCGGCCTCGCTCGCCCTGTACGCCGTGCTCTTCGAGTTCTTCCACGCTCCCGTCGAGCGCTGGCTCGGCACCCTGCGCTGGCTCGTCATCGTCGCGACCGCCCACATCGTCGCCACCCTCGCCAGCCAGAAGGTCCTCCTGATGGCCATCCAGGACAACCGAGCGCCGCACAGCATGACCCACGTCGTCGACATCGGCGTCAGCTACGGCCTCGCGGCCTCCGTCGGGGTCCTGACCTACCGGCTCCCCGGCCCCTGGAGATGGCTCTACCTGGCCGGAGCCGTCACGTTCTTCGGGATGCCGCTCATCACCGGCGGCACGTTCACCGACCTCGGCCACGCCATCGCGCTCGCCGTCGGACTGCTCGCCTGGCCGCTGACCCTGCACCCGGATCCCCGTCCCGCCCGCTGAAATTCGCTGGTACGGGGCCTGCGCCCCCGGCAGAGTGAGCGGTGCGGGGAGAAACAAAGAGGTCCGGGACGGCCGCTTCGAGCGCGCCTCGCGGCGCGGGCCGTCCCGGACCTCCGTCCGTCTGTCTGTGCCTGGCTACGCGGCGCCCAGCAGGCGCTCCAGCACCACCGCGATGCCATCCTCCTGGTTGGAGGTGGTCACCTCGTCGGCCACGGCCTTCAGCTCGGCGTGGGCGTTGGCCATCGCGACGCCGTGCGCGGCCCAGCCGAACATCGGGATGTCGTTGGGCATGTCGCCGAAGGCGATCGTCTCGGCGGCCTTCACGCCCAGCCGGCGGGCGGCGAGCGAGAGGCCCGTGGCCTTGCTCAGGCCCAGCGGCAGGATCTCCACGATGCCCGGACCGGCCATCACGATGTCGACCAGGCTGCCGACCGTCGCCCGGGCCACCCTGACGAGCTCGTCCTCGCCCATCCCCGGGTGCTGGATGTACAGCTTGTTCAGCGGGGCCGTCCAGAGGGCCGCCGTGTCCTCCAGGTAGAGCGCCGGCAGCCCCTCCTGCACCTGGTAACCGGGGCCGAACAGCACCTCGCCGTCCACCCCGTCCCGGCTGGCCGCCAGGGCCAGCGGGCCCACCTCGGCCTCCATCTTCGACAGCGCCAGGCCGGCCAGCTGCCGGTCCAGCGTCACCGAGGTCAGCAGCCGGTGCGCCCCCGCGTCGTAGACCTGCGCGCCCTGCCCGCAGACGGCGATCCCCTTGTAGCCGAGGTCGTCCAGCACGTGCCGGGTCCAGGGCACGGCCCGGCCGGTGACGACGATGTGCGCCGCGCCCGCCGCGGTGGCCGCGGCGAGCGCTTCGCGGGTGCGCTCCGAGACGGTGTCGTCGTCACGCAGCAGCGTGCCGTCGAGGTCCGTCGCGACGAGCTTGTACGGGAAGGGGGCCGGGCTCACTTGGCGATCGGCTCCAGCACCTCGCGGCCGCCCAGGTACGGACGGAGCACCGGGGGCACCCGCACCGTGCCGTCGGCCTGCTGGTGGTTCTCCAGGATGGCGACGATGGTGCGCGGGACGGCGCACAGGGTGCCGTTCAGCGTGGACAGGGGAGCGGTCTTCTTGCCGTCGCGGTAGCGGACCGACAGGCGGCGGGCCTGGAAGCTGTCACAGTTCGAGGCGGAGGTCAGCTCGCGGTACTTGCCCTGGGTCGGGATCCAGGCCTCGCAGTCGAACTTGCGCGAGGCCGAGGAGCCCAGGTCGCCGGTGGCGACGTCGATGACCTGGAACGGCAGCTCCAGGCTGGTCAGCCACTGCTTCTCCCAGTCCAGGAGCCGCTGGTGCTCGGCCTCGGCCTCCTCCGGCGCGACGTACGAGAACATCTCGACCTTGTCGAACTGGTGGACGCGGAAGATGCCGCGGGTGTCCTTGCCGTACGTACCGGCCTCGCGGCGGAAGCACGGCGAGAAGCCGGCGTAGCGCAGCGGCAGCTTGTCCGCGTCGATGATCTCGTCCATGTGGTACGCGGCCAGCGGGACCTCGGAGGTGCCGACCAGGTAGAGGTCGTCGCCCTCCAGGTGGTACACGTTCTCCGCGGCCTGGCCGAGGAAGCCGGTGCCCTCCATGGCGCGCGGGCGGACCAGCGCGGGGGTGAGCATCGGGACGAAGCCGGCCTCGGTGGCCTGCGCGATGGCGGCGTTGACGAGCGCGAGCTCGAGCAGGGCGCCGACACCGGTGAGGTAGTAGAAGCGCGAGCCCGACACCTTGGCGCCGCGCTCGACGTCGATGGCGCCCAGGGACTCGCCGAGCTCCAGGTGGTCCTTGGGCTCGAAGCCCTCGGCGCCGAAGTCGCGGATCGTGCCGTGGGTCTCCAGGACGGTGAAGTCCTCCTCGCCGCCGACCGGGACGTCGCTGTGGACGATGTTGCCCAGCCGGAGGAGGAGCTGCTTCGCGGCCTCGTCGGCCTCGTTCTGCTCGCTCTCGGCCGCCTTGACGTCCTGCTTCAGCTGCTCGGCCTTCTTCAGCAGCTCCGCCCGCTCCTCCGGAGAGGCCTTGGGGATGAGCTTGCCGAGCGACTTCTGCTCGCCCCGCAGCTCGTCGAAGCGCATGCCGGAGGACCTGCGGCGCTCGTCGGCGGAGAGCAGTGCGTCGACGAGGCCGACGTCCTCTCCACGGGCGCGCTGCGAGGCGCGGACACGGTCAGGGTCTTCACGGAGCAGCCGAAGGTCAATCACCCCTCCAGGCTACCGGGCTGGGGTTCCTGGGATCACACCGATATCACGCTGCGTGTCGCTATGTCCCAATTGCCGCGAATGGAAATCCCTTCGCCGACGGCCGGATCCGGCTCCTCGGGGGCGGTCGATAAAAGCGGTCCCATTCCCCGAAAAGGGGCACAACCCGGCACAACGCCGGTCGGCGGGCCGGGCCTGAGCAGCGCCGCAGGGCCTCCCTTGTCCACAGGAATTCCCCCCGGACCGGTCTTATCCACAGGCTGTGTGCCGCATCTGTGGACACGGAATTAGATCAATAGGGAACCCTGAGCGGTCGGGCCCGATCAGGGTTCAAACCGCCCTCACACACTCATTCGGGTGGGAATGGCTCGCTCCAAAGAGTTGATCGGTGATGCGGGGGTGACGTCGTTCACCTACCGCTCCCCAGCGCGAAACCTGGGCCACCCGACCGATTTGTCGACCTTGTCGTGCCGCTCTGTCGACTTGTCCCCAGGTCCCCATCTCGGCCTGTGGATAACTCTGTGGACAGTGGACGAAGACCTACGCGCGGCCGTCGATGCAGCGCGTCAGCCAGTCCGAGGCCTCGGTGAAGTCGCTGTCGGAGGTTCCCGGCCGCGCCGCGCGCACCTCACTCAGAGCGACACCGGCCCGCGGGTAGGAGCCGAGGAAGCGCACCTGCGGGCAGGTCCGCTTCAGACCCATCAGCGCCTCGCTGACCCGGCGGTCGGAGATGTGGCCCTCGGCGTCGACGGCGAAGCAGTAGTTGCCGATGCCCTCGCCGGTCGGCCGGGACTGGATCAGCATCAGGTTCACCCCGCGGACGGCGAATTCCTGCAGGAGCTCCAGCAGCGCACCGGGGTGGTCGTCGCCGAGCCACAGGACGACCGAGGTCTTGTCGGCGCCGGTCGGAGCCGCCGGCCGGGCGGGCCGGCCGACGAGCACGAAGCGGGTCTCGGCGTTCTGCGCGTCGTGGATCTCGGTGACCAGTGCCTCCAGCCCGTACGTGGCGGCGGCGAACTCGCCCGCGAAGGCGGCGTCGAAGCGGCCCTCCTGGACCAGCCGGGCGCCGTCGGCGTTCGAGGCGGCCGACTCCCAGAGGGCGTCGGGCAGGTTCGCCCGCAGCCAGTTGCGCACCTGCGGCTGGGCCACGGGGTGCCCGGTGACGGTCTTGATGTCCGACAGCTTGGTGCCGGGCCGCACCAGCAGCGCGAACGCGATCGGGAGCAGCACCTCGCGGTAGATCATCAGCGGCTCGCCGGAGGCCAGCTCGTCGAGGGTGGCGGTGACCCCGCCCTCCACCGAGTTCTCGATCGGCACCAGCGCGGCCGCGGCCTCGCCGCTCCGTACGGCGTCCAGGGCGGCCGGGACGGACACCATCGGGACGAGCTCCCGGGTGGCCGCTTCCGGCAGAGTGCGCAGGGCGGCTTCGGTGAAAGTGCCCTCGGGACCGAGATAGGTGAAGCGGGTGGCCGACATGCGATCAGCCTAATGCCGGGCAGCCCGCCCCCGCGGGGCCGTTCACCCTTCGAGCAGGCGCTGCCCGACGTACTCCCCGGCACGCGGACCGGGTGGAACGGCGTACAGGCCGCTCGACTCGTGCCGGATGAACTCCGACAGCGCGTCGCCCCGGTCGAGCTTGCGCTGGACCGGTACGAACCCGCGCAGCGGGTCGGCCTGCCAGCAGATGAAGAGCAGTCCGGCGTCGGGCGTGCCGTCGGGGGCGATCCCGTCGTGGTACGAGAACGGCCGCCGGAGCATCGCCGCGCCGCCGTTCTGCTCGGGCGCGGAGATCCGGGCGTGGGCGTTGGAGGCGATGACGGGCTTGCCGTCGGCGCCGAACTTGTCCAGGGCCGGCTTCGTGGTCTCGGTGCCGCCGGTCAGGGGGGCTCCGGTGGACTTGGTCCGGCCGATGACCTGCTCCTGATCGGCGAGGGACCGCTTGTCCCAGTCGTCGAGCAGCATCCGGATCCGGCGGACGACCGCGTACGAGCCTCCGGCCATCCAGGAGTGCTCCGCGGGCCCGGGCCCGGCGCCCTGTACGAAGATCCGCTTGTCGAAGTCGGGATCGGCGGGCTTCGGGTTCCCGGTGCCGTCGACCTGGCCCATCAGGTTCCGCGCGGTCATCGGCTTCCCGGTGGCGCCCGGGGACCGGTTGAAGCCGTTCATCTGCCAGCGCACGCGGGCGGCGTCCCCGGCGTCCTTCTGTACGGCGCGCAGCGCGTGGAAGGCGACGAGCCCGTCGTCGGCGCCGATCTGGACCCACAGGTCGCCGTTGCTGCGCTGGCCGTCGAGCCGGTCGGAGGAGAAGTCCGGCAGCGGGTCGAGGGCGGCCGGGCGGCGGGCGGTCAGGCCGGTCCGCTCGAAGAAGGAGTGCCCGAAGCCGAAGGTCAGCGTCAGGGAGGACGGCCCCGCGTCGAGGGCGATCCCGCTGTCGCCGGCCGGCGCGGTCTCGCCCGCCATGAGCCGCCGCGCGGTGTCGGACCAGCGGCGCAGCAGCGCGGCGGCCTCCTTGCGCCCGGCGCCCGGGGCCAGGTCGAAGGCGAGGACGTGGCCCTTGGCCTGGAGCGGGGTGGTGATCCCGGCCTGGTGGTCCCCCTCGAAGGCCACCCGGGTGGTACCGAGGGAGGCGAGGGACGCGGGGGCGCCGGGGGCGCCGCCGGTCGGGGAGTCGGAGACCGCCGAGTGCACCAGGGCGCCGCCGGCGGCGCCGAGGGCGAGCCCGGCGGCGCCCGCGGCGCCGACCGTGCCCAGCAGCCGGCGCCGGCTGATCTCGATGTCGGGGTTGCTCCCGGTGCTGTCGGTCACGCTGTTCAGCCGATCTTCACGTTCTTCTGGACGGTCGTCTGGTCGATGTCGGAGGTGCGTACGGTCACGTCGATGCGCCATTCGCCCGCGAGCGGCAGCTGGACCCCGGACGCGCTCCAGTGTCCGGGAGCGTCGCGGTCCGGGGCGACCGGCAGCGGGCCGATCTCCTTGGCCGGGAGGGTGAAGGCGACCTTGATCTCGGGGAGGTCCAGCGGCTTGCCGTCGGCTCCGTCGGCCCACAGGTGGAGGGTGTTGGCGCCGACCCGGCCCGGGTCGAGCTCCAGGCGGACGGTGCCCTTGCCGTTCTGGCCGCCGGTGTCGAACGGCAGGGTGATCTTGACGGCCCGGTTGGGCACGGCCGTGCTCGCGGAGCTGCGGCCCGTCTCCTGTTCGGCGGCGCGGCCGGGCTCGGTGCTGGTCAGGACGGTGGTCACGGCCAGCAGGACGACGGCCACACCGGCTTCGGCGAGCACCGAGCGGCGCAGGCCCGCCCGGCCCGGGTCGGCGTCGCGGACCTGCTTCTCCTTGGCCTTGTCCCGCGCGGCGCGCTGGCGGGCCAGCTGAGCGGCCCGCTTGGGGTCGGCGTCCGCGTCGGCGATGCCGGTGGCGCTTCCGGCCGGTGTTTCACGTGAAACATCGGCGCCCGCCCGTACCGCGGCGTGCTCTTCGGAGGGCACCTCGGCGTCCTCGCCCGCGTTCTTGCCGAGGCTGATCTCGCCGAGCCGGCCGGTCCACTTCCGCGAGAGGTAGGCGATGGCGACGAGGACGGCGACCAGCGCGACCTTGATGAGCAGCAGTTGTCCGTAGCTGGTGCCGGTGAGGGCCGACCAGCTGCCGAGCTGGCGCCACGACTGGTAGATGCCGGTGGCGGCGAGGACCAGGACGCTGATGAAGGCGACCTTGGAGAAGCGCTGGACGGCCTCCCGTTCGAGGTCCGGCACCTTGTGGAGGGCGACCAGCAGGGCGACCAGGCCGCCGAGCCAGGCGGCGACGGCCAGCAGGTGCAGGATGTCGACCGGCATCGCGATGCCGGGCTGGATGCCGGTGGAGGCGTGCTCGGCGAGGGCCCAGGTGGCGGCGATGCCGCCGGCCACGACCGTGCCGCCGACGGCGAGCCCGAAGGCGAGGTCGCTCGTCTCCTTCTTCTGCTCGTCGAGGGCCTCGCTGGTGGCCTCGGCACCGGCCTCGGCACCGGTCTCGGCGTCGTCCGCCGAGGGGGAGCCCGCATCCGCGACGGAGGCCTTCTGGCGCCGTGCGTAGGCGCCGAAGAGCACGGCGATGAACAGGGCGGCCGCGCCGAGGAGCAGCAGCCGGGAGACGAAGGAGGCGCCGGTCTTGGTGTCCAGGACGGCGCCGAGTCCGTCGAGGTCGAAGGCGTCGGCGAACTTCCCCGAGCCGGTGTAGGGGGTGCGGAGCACCAGCATCGCCAGGGTGGCGGCGGTGAGGGTGACCCAGCCGCGCAGCACCAGCTTCTGCAGCGAGCGCTCGGCCGCGCCCCGGCGCCAGCACAGCAGGATGAAGGCGGCCCCGCCGACGAGGACGGTGAACCCGGCGTAGGCGGCGTAGCGGGCGATGCCGTACGCGATGCCCACGGGCCCGCCGCCCGCCTGCCGGTCGGGAAGGGTGACGCTGGTGGCCGAGGGGGCGCCGACGGAGAAGGTGAAGGCGCCGGATACCGGGTGGCTGTCGGCCGAGACGGCCTGCCAGGCGACGGTGTAGGTGCCGTTCGGCAGGCCGGAGTGCAGGGCGGTGCCGTAGCGGATGGTCGATCCGCTGCACATGTCCCGCAGTTCGCCGGTGTCGACCCGCTTGCCCGCCGGGTCCATGACGCGGATGGAGTCGTCACCCATGGCGACCTGCTCCGAGAAGGAGAGGGTGACCTGGGCGGGTGCCGTGGCGACCACCGCCCCGTCCTTGGGGTCGCTCGCGGTGAGTGCGGCGTGTGCCGTGGCCGGGGCGGCCGCGGCGAACAGGGTTGCCAGCAGGGCTGCGAGGACCAGCACCAGCCGCGGCAGGTATGCCGTGGCGCGGGCGGCGCGGGCCGGGGAAGGAGCGGGGGCGGTGGCCGTCATGGCGTGTCAGTTCCTCGGTCCGTCAGTGGGCATTGGAGTTCTGCGCGGTGTACGTCCGTTCCTTGACGTCCAGCTCGACCTTGACCGGGTCGGCCTTCTCGAAACGCAGTTCGACGGTGATCTTGTCACCGACGTTCGGCTTGCTCTTGAGCCCCATGAGCATGATGTGGCTGCCGCCGCGCTCCAGCTTCAGCTCACCGTTCGCGGGCACGTCCATGGCCTGGACCTGCTGCATCTTCTGATCCTTGGTCTCGTGGATCTGCAGATCGTCCGAGAGCGGGCTCGTGACGGCGGTGAGTTTGTCGGCGGTCTTCGAGTCGTTCTTGATGACCATGAAAGCGCCGGCCATCTTGTCGTTGACCGGTTCGGGCATGTAGCCCCCGCTGACGCTCATCTTCGGCTTGGCCGATTCCCCGGCGGAATCGGAGGAGCCGTCGTCGGACGAGGAACAGCCGGATATGGCGAGGGCTGCCGTCAGGGAGAGGGCGGCGGCGAGGGTGCGGGTGGTGCGGGCGTTCACGGGTTCTCTCCCTTGACGATCTTCGGCAGGTCCTTGGTGTAGTCATCGACGGTGGTGCCCTCGCCGTAGAGGACGTAGCCCTCGTCGGTCTTGGGCGAGAACGCGATGACCTGGGCCCCGTGCATGGAGACGACGCTGCCGTCGGCCTCCTTCTTGGGGGCCTCGATACCGATGCCGAGTGAGCGTGCCGCGGCCTGGATGGTGGCGAAGTCCCCGGTCAGTCCGGTGAAGGACGGATCCTGGGCCCTGAGCCACGCGCCGAGGGAGTCGGGGGTGTCCCGTTCGGGGTCCGTGGTGACGAAGACGACCCGGAGCTTGTCCTGCTCCTCCTTGGGGAGCGCCTTCTTGGCGACGGCGATGTTGCTCATCGTCAGGGGGCACACGTCGGGGCAGTTCGTGTAGCCGAAGTAGATGAGGGTCGGCCGGCCCTTGGTCTGCTCGCGCAGGTTCCACGGCTTGCCGGTGGTGTCCGTGAGGACCAGCTCCGGCTTGTCGAAGGGGCGGTCGAGGACGGTCGCGGCTCCGGTCTTGTTCTGGCCGGAGATCTGCGTGACCGAATCGGTGTTCTTGGCCGTCTCACTGCCGCAGGCGGTGAGGGCGAGCGCGGTCGCCACCGCGAGGGCGGCGACCGTCACACGTGTGGTGCGCATGAAGAGGTGTCCCTGGGATCGGGGATGGTGCGGACGTTCGGGAAACGACGGCGCCCGTACGGCGGGCGCCCGTCGTTCCAGGAGGCGGCGCCGGAAGGCGCTGCCGGCAGGCGGTGTGTCAGGAGGTGCGGCGGCGCGAGGCGATGCCGAACGCGAGACCGCCGAGGCCGACCACGATGCCGACGATGCCGAGCGTGCGCGCGGTCGTGTCGGAGCCGCTCTTGGCGGTGGCCTCGTCGTGCGCGTCCTTCTTGTCGCCGTCGGCGCTCTTGGCGTCGGACGCGGGCTTGGCGCCGGCGTCGTCGTGGTGGTCGTCGGCCGCCTTGGCGGCGGTCAGCTTCAGCACGGGCGCGGGGGTCTGCGGCTCGGCGGCGCCCGGCTTGGTCTCCTCGATCCAGCGCACGACCTCGTTGTTGTCGTACGTCTGGATGGCCTTGAAGACCATCTGGTCCGCGTTGTCGGGGAGCTTGCCGACGGAGACCGGGAACTGCTGGAACTTGCCGGGCTCGATCTTGCCGCCGGTCCAGGTCACCTTGGTGACGGCCTCGTTGATCTGCTTGCCGTGCACGGTGAGCGGCTTGTCGAGCTTGCTCTTCTCGATGTTCACGGTCCAGCCGGGGATGTCCTGGGGCATGACGGACGTGAGCGGCTGGTCGATCGGGAAGTTGACCTCCAGCTGCGTGGTGGAGGCGTTGTCGCGCTCGTTGGGCACCTTGAAGTTGATGACCGCGTACCCGCCCTTGGTCGCCTCGCCCGCGGGCTGCACGCTGACGTGCGCGAAGGCGGGACCGGACAGGACGAGGACGGCGCCGGCGGCGAGGGCGGCGGCGAGGGAGACGCGAGAGGTCTTCACGGCGGAAACACTCCAGGTAGGCAGGGTGACATCGGCTCCGCACGCGGGCGCGCGCGGAGGTCGCGGCACCGGTGCTCCCGCCGGATGTCCGGGGAGTGGGGGTGCCGCGTCAGGCTGCGAGGGCGAGCGCCGTGGGCGGCCCGCGCCTGGTCACCGTGTGCAGGAGTGCGTCCCGGCCGGTCGCGGCGGCGGGCGCCGGGGAGGTCCGGCGGACCCGGGGGCCGCGGGACGGCGCGCCCGGGAGCCCGGCCGCGAGGGCGCGTACGAAGGCCAGCGCGGCGCGCAGCGGACGTACGGGGTCGGCCTCGCGGGAGAGCCGGGACAGCTCGATCAGCCGGAACAGCGCGGCGTCGCCGCGGCCCAGCAGCCAGCCGGCCGCGAGCGCGGCCAGCAGGTGGCCGAGCAGCATGGCCGGGCTGAACAGCCCGATGGCGGGCTCCCCGGTGGCACCGGCCATGTGGGCGTGGGTCATGTGGGCCTGCGCCGCGGCCTGACCGGCCATGGCGGCCGGGTCCAGTCCCGCGGTCTCCAGGATCTGCCGGGCGTCGGCCGGGCTGAGCGGTACGGAGTTGCCCCCGCAGACCAGCCGGGCGGCGAGCGCCGCGAGCGAGGCGTCGGTGCCGTCCGCCGGCATCTGGGCGGCGGCGCTGTGCTGGCCGAGGCCGAACAGCGCGTGCAGTCCGAGCTGGCCGACGGTGAGTCCGGCGGCGATGCCGGGCAGCGCGCGACGGCGTCCCGCGAGGGGGGCCACGACCGCGAAGACGCCGACGAAGGCCAGGGCCAGCGCCCACCACGGCACCGTCGCGCAGGAGGCCACCGCGTGGCCGGCCGCGGACAGCACGACGCAGACCGCGGTGAACACCGCGGCCCGGGTCATCCGGAGACCCGCTCCGGCGCGTGTCGTGTGGGTGGCAGTCATGGCCGGGCCATCATCGCACTGGGCCTGGGCCCTGCATACGGCAGGTGCTGGAGGGACCCTCGGGTTCCGCCCCACCGTCAGCGCGGGGGCAGCGCGTGGTCAGGACCGGCACCGCGCGTGGTCAGGGACCGGCACCGCGCGTGGTCGGAATCTGCCCGTACCGGCCCGCATCGGTCCCGCCGGGCATACACGGTCGCCCGGGAGCGCCGCATCGGCCGAATGAGGGCTGTCCCGGCGCCCGGGCGCTTACGGGCGTCCGTGGGCGGCAATAGGTATCCGTATGAGCATCTGGTGGTCTCTCCACTTGAGGCGCGAAGCCGCGAGCGTGCCGCTCGCACGGCGACTGCTGCTGGGGACGATGGAGACCGCGGGGGTGGACCCGGACATCTCCTTCGACCTGTCGGTCGCCCTGACCGAGGCCTGCGCCAACGCGGTGGAGCACGGCGGCCTCGGCGAAGGCTCCGCCACCAGCGGCGTTCCGGACGGGACCGAGGCGTACCACGTCACGGCCTATCTGGACGGGGACCGCTGCCGCATCGAGGTGACCGATTCGGGGCCCGGTTTCCCGCCCGCGACGGTGTCCCGCCGCAGACCCTCGCTCGCCGAGCACGGCCGGGGCCTGGACCTGATCGCCGAGCTCGCCGACCACGTCCGCTTCCGCAACCGGCCGGGCCGGGGCGCCGTGGTGAGCTTCGACAAGATGCTGAAGTGGCGTGACGGCGCACTGCTGAAGGTGTCGTAGGCCGCGTAGCCGGCGGGTACGGCGGTGGGTACGCCGGTGGGCGGGAACCGGCCCGGTTCCCGCCCACCGTCACCCACGGACCGCGTCAGCCCTTGAGGCGCGCCATCCAGGCCTCGACCTCGTCCGACCGCCGCGGCAGCCCGGCCGACAGGTTCCGGTTGCCGTCCTCCGTGACGAGGATGTCGTCCTCGATCCGGACGCCGATGCCCCGGTACTCCTGGGGCACGGTCAGGTCGTCGGCCTGGAAGTACAGACCGGGCTCGACCGTCAGGCACACGCCCGGCGTCAGCGTGCCGTCGACGTACGCCTCGGTGCGCGCGGCGGCGCAGTCGTGGACGTCCATGCCGAGCATGTGGCCCGTGCCGTGCAGGGTCCAGCGGCGCTGCAGGCCCAGCTCCAGGACGCGCTCGACCGGGCCCTCCAGCAGGCCCCACTCGACGAGCTTCTCGGCGAGGACGCGCTGGGAGGCGTCGTGGAAGTCGCGGAACTTCGCGCCCGGCTTCACCGCGGCGATGCCGGCTTCCTGGGACTCGTAGACCGCGTCGTAGATCTTGCGCTGGATGTCGGTGTACGTGCCGTTGATGGGCAGCGTGCGCGTGACGTCGGCGGTGTAGAGGGAGTGGGTCTCCACACCGGCGTCGAGCAGCAGCAGCTCGCCGGAGCGGACGTCGCCGTCGTTGCGGACCCAGTGCAGGGTGCAGGCGTGCGGGCCGGCGGCGCAGATGGAGCCGTAGCCGATGTCGTTGCCCTCGACGCGGGCGCGCAGGAAGAAGGTGCCCTCGATGTAGCGCTCCGAGGTGGCCTCGGCCTTGTCGAGGACCTTCACGACGTCCTCGAAGCCGCGGACGGTGGAGTCGACGGCCTTCTGCAGCTCGCCGATCTCGAAGGCGTCCTTCACGGCGCGAGCCTCGGAGAGGTAGACGCGCAGTTCCTCGTCGCGCTCGGCGGTGACCTTGTCGGTCAGCGCCTTCTCGATGACGGCGTCGTGGCCGCGCACGGCGCGCACCGGGCCCTCGGCCTCGGTGAGGGCCTCGGCGAGCTCGCGCACGTCGCGCGCGGGGACGCCCAGGAGCTGCTCGGCCTCGGCGAGGGAGTGGCGGCGGCCGACCCACAGCTCGCCCTGGCCGGACAGCCAGAACTCGCCGTTCTCCCGGTCGGAGCGCGGCAGCAGGTAGATCGTGGCGGTGTGACCGGCCGGGCCCGCGGGCTCCAGCACCAGCACGCCGTTCTCGGTCTGGTCGCCGGTGAGGTACGCGTACTCGGTCGACGCGCGGAAGGGGTACTCGGTGTCGTTCGAGCGGACCTTCAGCCGGCCGGCCGGGATCACCAGGCGCTCGCCCGGGAAGCGCGCGGACAGCGCGGCGCGGCGCTCGGCGGTGTACCCGGCCTGGGCGATGGGCTCCAGGCCGTGCAGCTCGGTGTCGGCCCAGCCCGTCCGCATGTTCTCGGCGAGCTCTTCACTGACGCCCGGGTACAGCCCGTTCTTGCGCTGCTTGTGCTTCTTCTGGGGCTGCTCTTCTTCCGGGGTCTCCGGGGTGAGCTCGTCAGCCACGTCTTCTCCTCAGCCGCATCGACACGCAGGGTCCGGGTGTGTGGACCTCATTCATCGTATGTGCGGAGGAGCGGCGCCCGGAGATGGCTGTGACTTATCAGTCATACCGGGCGGCGAGCCTCGACCGGGCCGCGCGGATCCCGTCAGTCGAACCGGGCCGCGAGCAGGACGATGTCCTCGGCGGGGTCGGCCGCCGCGGCATCGGGGTCCTCCCCGGGGAGGACGGTGCGCAGGATGTGGTCGCAGATGGCCGCCGGGTCGTCCCGGGCGCTACGGGGAACCCCCGCGGCCGCCGCGTGCAGCCGGGCGTAGGCCCGGTCCATGGGGTCGCCGGTGCGCCGCAGCAGGCCGTCCGTGTAGAGCAGCACCGTTTCTCCGGGTGCGGGCTCGATCTCCACGCTCGGCGCTTCCCAGCACGCCAGCATCCCGAGCGGCGCGGAGAGGGAGGTCTCGACGTACTCGGTGCGGCGCTCGCCGATGAGCAGCGGCGGGGTGTGTCCGGCCCCGGCGAGGATGATCTTGCGGGCGGCGGGCTCGCAGTACGCGAAGAGCGCGGTGGCCGAGCGCGCGGGCTCGGTCAGGCGCAGCAGCAGCTCCAGGTCGGAGAGGACCGCGACGGGATCCTCGCCCTCCATGACGGCGTACGCGCGCAGCGAGGCCCGCAGCCGGCCCATCGCGGCGACGGCGCTCGGCCCGGAGCCGGTGACGGATCCGACGGCCAGGCCCATGGCGCCCTCGGGCAGGGGCAGGGCGTCGTACCAGTCGCCGCCGCCGCGCGGGCCGGTGTGGTGCCGGGCGGCGAGCTGGACCCCGGAGATCCGGGGCAGCCGGCTGGGCAGGAGCTCCTCGGCGACGGTGGCCAGCCGGGTGCGGGAGCGGTCCACCTCCAGCATCCGGGCCAGGTGCTCGGCGGCGTGCCGGACGTAGAGCCCGACGAGGTCGCGCTGGCGGTCGTTCGGCTCGGCGTGTTCGTCGTAGAGCCAGACGGCGGCGCCGAGCCGGCCGGTGGCGTCCGCGGTCAGCGGCAGCGCGTAGCTGGCGGCGTAGCCGAGCCGGGCCGCGACCTCGCGGTGGCGGGGGTCGACGGGGGGCTCGTAACCCCCGCCACCGCCGGGCGGCCTGGACGCCGCATCCGGTTCGGGCAGCATCTCGGAGCCGCCGTGGGCGTCGGGGAGTCCGTCGAGGATGCGGCCGTAGGAGGTGGCGCTGCGCGGCACCGTCTCGATGTGGCCGAGGTCCGCGCGGCCCAGGCCGAGGCCGATCGTGGTGCTGGGGCCGAGGCCGTCGGAGGGTTCCAGGACGACCAGTCCGCGGCGCGCGCCGACGAGGGCGGCTCCGGCGCGCAGGAATTCCTGGAGGGAGGAGGCGAGGTCGGTGGCCCGGGCGAGGCGCTCGGTGAGCTCGTGGAGGGTGGTGAGGTCGGAGACCATGCCGGCCAGCCGGTCCTGGATGACGCTGCTCGCGGCAGGCGGTACGGCCTGGGCGGGGGCGGTTCGAGGGACGGCGGAGCCGGGCGGGGAAGGTGAGGTGGAAGCGGGCGTGGGCGCCGCAGTGTGCGCGGACGCTGTAACTGCTGGATCGATTCCAGCCACTTTCGGCAGATGCGGGGCGCTCATGGCGTCCGCCTTTCCACCTGGTGCGATTCGCCATATAGCATCGCAAACCCCCAGATCGTGCTGCGCCGCCATCAATGGATCCACATCTACACGCACACGAGGAGCGATGTCCAGCATTGCACCAGCGGGAATCCTGGTGTCCGTGGGACGGCAACTCACTGTCCAGCCGGGGCTAAAACTTGGCCGGAAAAAGCGGGAAGCGGGCGGTTTTTGCGATCGACTGGACGGGCGTCCCGGGCGGTCCGGGTACGTAATCGGCAGTGTCCGGGGCCAGTTGGCGCCTTCCGGCACCGCCGGGAACCGCCCGGCGCGGGCCGTCGTCCTTAGCGGCGGCAGCCGGTCTCGGCACCGGTGCGGGTCGTCCGGAGCGTTCCGCCGGATCCCCGCCGGACGTTTGACGGACCCGTAAGAAAACTGCACGAACCGTGTGAACCTGCTTCTGGCGGACAGTGACGCGAAACGTGTACGTGTGGTGAAACACCGCTTACATGGTGTGATGTGGCCCTCGGCGTTCAACGGAAAGGAACGAGCGCTCATGCGCGAGATCCTCGGAAGGCGTCTCCAGCGGCTCCGCGATCGCTTCAAATTCCCGCGCGCCGCCTCCCGCTCCTCCGCGGCGGCCGCGGACGGCGCAGCCCAGTCCCTCCTCGACGCGGCGCTGACCTGCGCAACCGTCCATCAGTGGCCCGTACTGCCAGGCGTCGGCCGGGCCGCGGCGGACAGCGCGCGCTGCGCCTGCCCCGACCCCGACTGCGTGGTGCCCGGAGCCCATCCCTTCGACCCCGGGCTGCTCGCCGCCACCGCCGACGCCCGGATGGTGACCTGGTGGTGGGCCCGGCGGCCCGGCGCCCCGGTGCTGCTGGCCACCGGCGGGAGCGCGCCGTGCGCGGTGAGCCTGCCGGCCGGGGCGGCCGCGCGTGCCGTCGTACGGCTGGACGCGCAGGGCATGCGGCTCGGTCCGATCGTCGCCACGCCCACCCGGTGGTCCCTGCTGGTGGCTCCGTACTCGCTGGAGCGGCTCGGCGAACTCCTCTACGCCAAGGACCACGTGCCGTCCTCGCTGCGCTTCCACGGCGAGGGCGGGTACCTGCTGCTGCCGCCGTCCGCGGCCTCCGGCGGCGGGCAGGTCCGCTGGGAGCGGGAGCCCGCGACGGGCAGCGGCGGACTGTGGCTGCCGGAGGTCGAAGCGGTCGTGGACGCGCTCGTCGAGGCGAGCAGCGGGGCTCCGGGCGGGGGCAGCCGGCTCGCGTACTGAGTCACTCGTACGGGTGCCAGTACGACGAGTTTCCCGGGGAATTGGGCGCGGGGATCTCCGTGCCCCTTTCCCGCGTCGCTATCTTCGGCGAATGAATCTCCGCCTGATCGGTATCGGCGCCGGTGTGCTGATCATCTTGTCGCTTCCCCTGGCCGGAGCGATCGCCGGGCCGGATTTCGCCGGTCAGGGCGACGGAAAGGGCGGGGGGCTGCTCTCCTCGCTCGGCTTTTCGGACTCCTCCCGTACGCCGGACAGGGCGCGGGCCGGCGACGACCAGGCGAGCCCCGGCCCGGCCCTGCAGTCCCGCACGGACTCCCGCTGCGGTCCCGAACTCTCCGCTCCGCAGGGCCTGGAGGCGCAGACCTGCGTCCTGGAGAGCGAGGGGCGGACGTGGGGCCGCAGCTACTACCGCAACACCAGCGGGCGCGCCCTGGACGCCGTACTGACCGTCATGGGGCCCGCGGGGCGCACGGTACAGATCCGCTGTGCGGTGGCGCCGGGGGACGAGCCGGGGTTGTGCGAGACGCCGCGGGGGGAGTCGCTGGGGGCCCCGGACGCCTACTCGGCCGTTGCGGAGTTTGCAGTTCCGGATGACGAAGGGCGACTGCTGCTGCGGTCCGGGAGCAACTCACCGGGGCCGCAGGACGGTTGAGCACCGCCTGAAATGGAAGGGCCCGGTCGCTGGCGACGGGGGATGCACCAGCGACCGGGCTACAAGAACGGTAACAAGAGATCGCCTGTTCGCAAATTCGATCTCTGATATTCAGACATCGATTTGCAGGCGATTAGCGGGAGTTGTGACTCCGGTCACCGGATCCGCAGGCCCCGCGGGACGTCAGCTCAGCGTCACCTGGCGGTTGGTGAGCCCGCCGCGCGCGCGGCGCTCTTCCGTGGTCAGCGGGGTGTCCGTGGCCAGGGCCGCGGCCAGCCGCTCCGCGAACTCGGCGGCGGGCTTCTCCACGTCCTCGGCGCCGACCCCGGTGGGCAGGTCCCAGACGGGGACCATCAGGCCGTGCGCACGGAAGGAACCGACGAGCTTCGTGCCCTCGCCGAGGGAGGAGGTACCGGCGGCGTGCAGGCGCGCGAGGGCGTCGAGCAGCTTCTCCTCGGGGTGCGGCATGACCCAGCGCAGGTGGTTCTTGTCCGGGGTCTCGCACCAGTAGGCCGCGTCCACCGAGGCCAGCTTCACGGTCGGGATGGCGGCCGCGTTGGCGCGCTCCAGCGAGGCGGCGATCTCCGGGGAGGCGTTCTGGGTGTTTTCCGACTCCGGAATCCAGAATTCGAAGCCGCTGTGCACAACCGGCTCGAAAACGCCGTCCAGGTCCAGGAGATCCTGAAGTCGGCTGCCTTCGGCCGGAACACGCCGCGCCGCGACCGGGGTGCCCGGTTCCGCGACGAGCGCGCGCTCCAGGGTGTCGGCCATGTCGCGGGCCAGGTCCCCGGTCGTGGAGTCGTTCTGCAGGCCGATCAGGACGGAGCCGTCCTCGCGGCGCAGGGCCGGCCAGGCCATGGGCAGCACGGTCACCAGCGTGACGGACGGGACGCCCTCGGGCAGGCCGCCCTTGAGGGTCAGCGGGATGGTGGCCGCGGGGACCAGCTCGCGCAGCGCCACCCAGTCGCACTCGCCCGGCAGTCCCTCGAAGGGGCGCTGCACGTGCTCGGTGACGGCGTGTGAGGCGGCCGCGCCGTGGCAGGCCTTGTAGCGGCGCCCGGAACCGCAGGGGCAGGGCTCGCGAGCGCCCACCACGGGGATCTCCCCGTTGTTGAGCTGCGGCTTCGCGGTCTTCGCGGCGGGGCGCTTCTTGGCCATCGTGGGTGTCTCCCGGTTGCGGCGGTACGGCGGTGTCTCTGGGCGCGAGCCTAGCCGTTCGTACCGCCGGAACCGGTGGGGTGCGGCCGGGAGCACGGTCGGCGTGCGCTCCCGGACGGCCGCCCGTCCGTTTCGGGATCCGGGTCGTCCTCGGACCCGGATCGTCTTCGGGGACCCGGATTCCCTTCAGGGATCCAGATCGTCGAAGGCGGACGAGAAGTCGATCGCCGGGGCAGTGACGCGCGTAGCGAAATCGTCGTGCCGGGGCCCACAGGCCACGATCACCCACACGGTGACCTCACCCGCCGCTCCGTCCCGGACACCCCAGTCCTGGGCCAGGGCGCTGATGATGTTCAGTCCCCGGCCGCCGTGCGCGGTCACCGACGGCGTGGAGGGGACCGGGCGGGTCGGACCGCCGCCGTCCGTGACCTCGACCGTCAGCCGTCCCGCCTTGTCGACGCGCCACGCGGCGCGTATGTCCCCGTCACCGACCTCCCGCGCGCCCAGCGGCCGGCCGTGTCGGCAGGCGTTGCTGAGCAGTTCGGACAGGATCAGTACGGCATCGTCCACGACCGAATCCGATACGCCGCTGATGCGCAGCTGCTCGCGCATGCGGTGTCTCGCCTCGCCCACGCCTGCAGGACCATGGGCTATGTCCATGCACGACGACGTGGGCACTTCCTGTGCCATCACCAACGCCACCCCCGGAACCTCCTTAGCCCCACGCCATGGTCTGGATGCCCCAATGGCCTGGACCGGAAACCGCCCTGCCGGGGGCCCCTGACGCATTCATGACCAATGAACGCGGAGCGGATGCGCCGGGGCACACCCTGTCACGCACGGGTCGCGTGGGGTGGGTGTGCAAATCGGGACGTCAGCGCCCCAGTTGTGACAGAACCTGACGTGGCCTGTTCGTGATGATCGCTTCTACACCCAGATCCGCGCATAGCTGAACATCTTCCGGTTCGTTCACGGTCCATACGTGTACGGAGTGCCCGGCGGCCTGGAGCTTGCGGATGAAGCCGGGGTGGTTGCGCACGATGCGCATCCCGGGCCCGGCGATCCGCACCCCGGCCGGAAGCCGCCCGTCGCGCATCCGCGGCGAGATGAACTGCATCAGGTAGACGGTCGGGATCGTGGGGGCCGCCGCGCGCACCCGGTGCAGGGAGCGGGCGGAGAAGCTCATCACCCGGACGGGGTGGGGGCCCTCCGAGGGCGGGGCGTCGAGGCCGAAGCGCTTGAGCAGGAAGAGCAGGCGCTCCTCCACCTGTCCGGCCCAGCGGGTCGGATGCTTCGTCTCGATGGCGAGCTGGACGGGCCGACCGGCATCGGACACCAGTTCCAGCAGCCGCTCCAGGGTCAGTACGGAGGTCCGCTCGGGGTCCGCGTCCCAGTCGGGGGACTCCTCGCGGTCCTTCCAGGAGCCGAAGTCGAGGGCGGCGAGCTCGGACAGCTCCAGGGCGGAGACCGCGCCGCGGCCGTTCGAGGTGCGGTTCACCCGGCGGTCGTGGACCAGGACCAGATGGCCGTCGGCGGTCAGCCGGATATCGCATTCGAGGCCGTCGGCGCCGTCCTCGATGGCCTTGCGGTAGGCGGCCAGGGTGTGCTCGGGGGCGTCATCCGAGGCGCCGCGGTGGGCGACGACCTGGATGGGGCGGGGCAGTGCGTGGGTCACCCGGTCATGGTGCCATCGAGGGGCCTTCCCGCGTCGGGGTGAGTCCTGAGGATGCGCCCGATATGTCGGAGATAAAGGATAGGGGGAGACGCACAGGTCCGGCTTACAGTGCTCTGACGGGTCATGGGAAAGGCTTCGCCCTGGAACTTGTGCGGCACGTCGAACGTTCAGTCGGACCGATGCCGGGCCGGTTCAGGGCCGGCATCGCCTGATTTCCCGTGGCCGTGAAGGCCGTGTACGCCGTGTGTGACTGAGGAGAGAGCGCTGTGAGCACCGAGAACGAGGGCACCGCGGCCCCGACGCCCCCCGCGGCCCCGTCCGCACCCCCTGTGCCGGTGGCCGCCTCCACCCCCGACCCCGACCCGGCCCAGGCGCCCGCCGCACCGCCCGCGCCGCCCGCCCCGGCCCCGGCTCAGGCGCCTCCCGCCGTACCCGGCGCCGAGCAGACCCAGCAGCTTCCGCCGACCCCGGCCGGGCCCCCGGCGTACGGCCGGCCCCAGGGCCCGCCCTACGACCAGCCCCCGGCCTACGGCTACACCCCGCCCCCCGCCCCGGCGGGGCACGGCGCCGAGGGCTGGCCCCCGCCGCCGCCCGAGGTCCCCGCGTACGGCGGCCAGGGCGGCCAGGGCGGCGGCTGGGGCGTCCCGCTCCACACCGACGGCACCCCGGGCCCCAAGCCGAAGGGCAAGGGCGGCCTGATCGCGGCCGTCCTCGTGGCGGCCCTCCTCGCGGGCGGCATCGGCGGCGGCGTCGGCTACTGGGCGGCGCAGCGGAGCGACGACGCCTCGGGCTCGACCACCATCACCGCCAGCTCCCCCAAGGAGATCAAGCGGGATCCCGGGTCCGTCGCCGGCCTCGCGGCGTCCGCGCTGCCCAGCGTCGTCACCATCGAGGCCTCGGCCGGCGACGGGGAGGGCGGCACCGGCACCGGCTTCGTCTACGACGAGGAGGGCCACATCCTCACCAACAACCACGTGGTGGCCTCCGCCGCCAACGGCGGCAAGCTCTCCGCGACCTTCTCCAACGGCAAGAAGTACGACGCCGAGGTGGTCGGCCGCGCCCAGGGCTACGACGTGGCCGTGCTCAAGCTGAAGAACCCGCCCGCCGGCCTCAAGCCGCTGGCGCTCGGCGACTCCGAGAAGGTCGCCGTCGGCGACCCGACCATCGCGATCGGCGCCCCCTTCGGCCTGTCCAACACGGTCACCACCGGCATCGTCAGCGCCAAGAACCGCCCGGTGGCCTCGGGTGACGGCTCCGGCGGCAAGAACTCGTACATGAGCGCCCTCCAGACGGACGCCTCCATCAACCCCGGCAACTCGGGCGGCCCGCTGCTCGACAGCCGCGGCGCGGTCATCGGCATCAACTCCGCGATCCAGTCCGCGGGCAACGGCGGCTTCGGCGGCGGCCAGGCCGGCTCGATCGGCCTCGGCTTCGCCATTCCGATCAACCAGGCCAGGAACGTCGCGCAGTCCCTGATCAAGACCGGCAAGCCGGTCTACCCGGTGATCTCGGTCTCCGTGGACCTCCAGGCGAAGATCGACGGCGCCAAGATCTCCGAGCAGGGCGCGGCGGCCAACGAGCTGGTCGACCCCAACGGCCCGGCCGGGAAGGCGGGGCTCAAGCCCGGCGACGTCATCACCGAGTTCGGCGGCCGTCAGGTCGACAGCGGCCCGACCCTGATCAGCCTGATCTGGACGTACAAGCCGGGCGACACGGTGAAGATGACCTACCTGCGCGACGGCAAGCCCAACACGGTCGACATCACCCTCGGCTCGCGGGTGGGCGACAAGTAAGCGCTCGACACTGGCTTGATGGGAGGGGCCGTGGGCGGGATTCCGCCTACGGCCCCTCCCAACATCCGCTTATGCTTCACGGGTGTTCGATTCACGGCACATACGGACATTCCACGAAGTGGTCGCCGCGGGCTCGTACTCGGCGGCCGCTCGCGTCCTGGGCTATACCCAGCCCGCGATCACCCAGCAGATGAAGGCGCTCGAACGCGCCGTCGGCACCCCGCTGTTCACCCGCGTGGGCCGCAAGATGAAGCTCACCGAGGCCGGCGAGTCCCTGGCCCGGCACGCCGAGTCCATCCTCGGCACCCTCTCCGCCGCCGAGGCCCAGCTCAAGGCGTACACCCGGCTGCGTACCGGGCGGGTCCGGGTCTGCGGATTTCCCAGCGCCAACGTCACCCTCGTCCCGGAAGCCCTCAGCGGACTGGCCAAGGACCACCCCGGGGTGCAGGTCGAGCTGCTGGAGGGGGAGCCGCCGGAGTCCCTGCGCCGGCTCCAGCGCGGCGAGTGCGACATCACCCTGGCCTTCACCTATCCCGGGCTGCACGAGGAGATCCCCGAGGAGGTCGCCGAGGTCAGGCTGCTGGAGGACCAGCTCACCGTGCTGCTGCCGACCGGCCACGCGCTGGCCCGGCGCCGCGCCGTGCACCTGGCCGACCTCGCCGAGGAACGCTGGATCGCGGGCTGCCCGCGCTGCCGGGCCAACCTGCTGCACGAGTGCGCCGAACTGGGCTTCGTACCCGACATCCGGTTCGCCACCGACGACAACCTGGTGGTCCAGAGCCTCGTCGCGCAGGGGCTGGGCGTGGCCATGATGCCCGCGCTGGTCCTGCCCTCGCTCTCCCTCAGCCGCGTCTGCGGACGGGTGCTGGAACCCGCGGCCCGCCGTCACATCGCCGCCTACGTCTACCGCGACCACCTGCGGATCCCGGCGACGGCCGTGGTGCTGGACGAACTGAAGCGCGTCGCCGCGAACCGGATCGGCTGCTGATCCGCGCGCTCCACCGACCTTCGATCCATAAGCGGGGCTTGGGAATTCAGGGCAGAACTGTCGTTGGACGTGATGGATCGGCCGACGGACGCTGCTTCCATGACCACCACCACCCAGGCCCGCACGACCGCGAGGATGGCCGCCCTCGTCAGTGAGATCCGCACCGTCGTCGACCGGGGGCTGGCCCCCGACCTGACCGCCTACCTGGTCGGTGAACGACTCGCCCCGCACCTGGGCGCGGCCGAGCTGCTCCTGCCCGAGCAGCGCGAAGGACACCCCGACCGGTACCGGCAGCACATCCTGCACACCGAGGCCGACGGAAGCTTCTCCGTGGTCGCCCTGGTGTGGCTGCCCGGTCAGGAGACCGCCATCCACGACCACGTCTCGTGGTGCGTGGCCGGGGTGCACGAGGGCGCCGAGAGCGAGATCCGCTACCGGCTGGCCCCCGCCACCGCCCCCGGGAGCGCCGCGCGCCTCGTGGCGACCGAGGAAGTGGTCAACGGCCAGGGTGACGTCTGCGGGTTCGCCCCGCCCGGCGACATCCACAAGGTGCGCAACTCCTGTCGTACGAAGGCGATATCCCTGCACGTCTACGGGGCCGACGTGAGCCGCCTGGGCAGCAGCGTCCGGCGCGTCTACCCGGAACCGACCGGCTGATGGCCCTCCTCAACCGCACCGTCCACCGGCCGCCACGGGCGCGGCTGCGCGATGTTTCACGTGAAACATCCACCTCCTGGCCCGGATTGGGTCTGGCCGCCGCCGGAACCCTGGTGGCGTGGTGCGTCCACCTGCTCGTCCCGGCGGTCCCGATGCTCACCGCCTCGGTGGTGCTCGGCATCGCGGCAGCCCACCTTCCAGGTCTACGCAGCGTGGTGCGCGGACCCGCCCGCCCGGGCCTGTCGCTGGCCGGTCGGAGGCTGATGCGCATCGGCATCGTCCTGCTGGGCCTCGGCCTCGGGCTGGACCAGGTGGCCCGCCTCGGCTGGACGACGGTCGCGATGGTGACCGGGGTGGTCGCGGCCACCTTCTTCGGCACCATCTGGCTCGGCCGGCGCCTCGGCCTCCCGGGGGACCAGCCCCTGCTGATCGCCACCGGCTACTCGATCTGCGGGGCCTCGGCGATCGGCGCGGTCAGCGAGGTGTCCGGCAGTGACGAGGAGGACGTGGCCGCCTCGGTGGCGCTGGTGACCCTCTGTGGAACCCTGGCCATAGCGGTACTTCCGCTCCTCCAGAGCCCGTTGGGGCTCTCCGACCCGTCCTTCGGGCGCTGGGTGGGAGCGAGCGTCCACGACGTCGGCCAGGTCGTCGCGACGGCCCAGACGGCCGGGCCCGGTGCGCTGGGCGAGGCGGTCCTGGTCAAGCTGATGCGGGTGGCGCTGCTGGCCCCGCTCGTGGCGGCCGTCGCCTTCTCGATGCGCGCCCGGCGGCGCGGGGTGCGCACCTCCTCGGGTCGCAGGCCCGCACCGGTGCCGCTGTTCGTGGCCGGCTTCCTGGTGGCGGCCGCGCTGCGCACCACCGGGGTGCTGCCCGACGTAGCGCTGGAGTGGGCGCACACCGCGCAGGGGCTGCTCCTGGCGGCGGCCCTGTTCGGCCTCGGCAGCGCGGTGGACCTGCCCACCCTGGCCCGTACCGGCGGGCGGGCGGCACTGCTGGGGCTGGGGGCGTGGGTGATGGTGGCCGGGGTCTCGTACGTGGGAGTCGTCCTCACGGCATAACTCCACGGACTCACGGAAGTTGGCCATTCCCTGTCCGAAACCAACCGAACGCCCGTGCCGCCCGGAGACATCTCGATGCCCGCGTGCGAACCTGCCCCGGCACGTCGGCACAACCGCACAACCGCACAACCGCACAACCGCACAACCGCACAACCGCGCAACCGCCCCATCGATCCGCACCGACAGCTCTTCACCCCACCCTGCCCGGGTCAGACCGGTCCGGGCACGGCAGAAGGAGTCCTGCGTGAATCGTCATCGCACGGCGGCATCCGTCCTCCTCGCCGCGGGCGCCCTCCTCGCGGGGGCCCTGACGGCGGCGTCCCCCTCGGCCGCCGCGGAGTCGCCCGCCTCGTCCAGGCCGCGGCAGACGGCCGGCTTCTGGACGGCGGAGCGGATGCGCCAGGCCACCCCGCTGGACGTGACGGCGGCCCCCGGCACCGTTCGCACGGCCCCCGCCCCGTCCGGCCCACCCGCCCGGGTGGCTCCCACGGCGGCCTCCCCCACGGCGTTCCCGCAGGCCGGCGGTGCCTGGACCGGCGGCGGGGCGATCGTGAAGACCTCGGGCCGGGTCTTCTTCACCATGGGCGACCGGACGGCCTCGTGCTCCGGTGACTCGATCACGAGCGCCAACGGCAGCACGGTCATCACCGCCGGCCACTGCGTGAAGTACCAGGGCGCCTGGCACACCAACTGGGTCTTCGTCCCGGCCTACGACAACGGGAACGCCCCCTATGGCCAGTGGCCCGCGACCAAGACGTTCGCCACCGACCAGTGGGCGGCGAGCGAGGACATGAACATGGACGTCGGCCTGGCCGTGGTGGCCCCGCTGAACGGCCGGAAGCTCAGCCAGGCCGTCGGCGCCCAGGGCATCGCCTTCAACGGCGGCTACAACAAGAAGATGTACTCCTTCGGCTTCCCCGCGGCCGCGCCGTACGACGGCACGAAGCTGGTCTACTGCAGCGGCAACTCGGGCAAGGACTTCCTGCTGACCAAGGACCACGGCCTGGGCTGCAACATGACCGGCGGTTCCAGCGGCGGCCCCTGGCTCCAGGACTTCGACGAGGCGACGGGCCTGGGCACCCAGGTCTCGGTGAACAGCTTCGGGTACACCTTCCTGCCGAACCGGATGTTCGGCCCCTACTTCGGCAACGAGGCGAAGGCGGCCTACGACAAGGCCCAGACCTCCTGACCCCACCACCCCTTTCCCGCCCGGAAACACCCACCACACCCACCCCCACATCCCGGTACTCTGTACCGGCCAGGTGGGTTGCCCGAGCGGCCTAAGGGAACGGTCTTGAAAACCGTCGTGGCGCGAGTCACCGTGGGTTCAAATCCCACACCCACCGCCAGGTCAGAGAAGCAGCAGGTCAGAGGGTGGGCACCCGAATCGGGTGCCCACCCTCTGTGCTCACCCCGGGGCGCCGCATCCGCGATGCTCTTCGCCTCCTCCAGCTCCTCCCGCGGCTTGCTTCGCCGCGACGACGACCCCGGCGCAATGACCCACTGGTCGTGCTATGCCCCTGGCGCGTCTGCGGCACGTGGGGGCGACCGTATCTCTACGTCCGGCATATTGCGCAGAAATGTTTATGGGGATGCGGGATATTTATATTGGAAAATTCGGTCAGTATGAATTCTTTCAGGGGGCGAAGATGGGAAATGTTACGAATCCCAGGTCGTTCTTCGCTCGGCGTGCGTCACCTTGCGCGACACGGTGAAAAGGGCGGAGCCCACTGGCCCTGGCTGTGACAATCTGCTGGCCATCGCAAGGTCTTTTGAGCGGAGGCACAGGGCCCGTGGGTGTCAATGTCAATCCCACCGTCAGCAGGCGTCGGCTGGGGTCGGAGCTCCGTCGGCTCCGGGAGATCAGAGGCATGACGACGCCGCAGGTGGCGGAGAGCCTGCTGATCTCCCAGCCCAAGATCAGTCTCATGGAGAACGGCCGCCGCCCCGTCAAGCCGCGCGACGTGCGTGATCTCTGCGGGCTGTACGGAGTCCAGGACCGGGGGCTCGTCGACCATCTGATGCAGCTGGCCAGGGAATCGGGGCAGCAGGGCTGGTGGAACGCCTACGGTGACATCCCGTACGGCGCCTACATCGGCCTGGAGGCAGAGGCCGTGGCGATCCGATGCTACGAGCCCCTGGTGATCCCCGGCCTGCTGCAGACCCCCGCCTACGCCCGGGCGGTCATCGCAGGAACGATCCCTCAGGCTGCCGCCGAGCAGGCCGCCACACGGCTCCAGGTACGGCTGCGGCGCCAGCACCGGCTGGGCGCTCCGGACAACCCGCTGCGCTTATGGGCGGTACTGGACGAATCGTCACTGCGGCGCGTCGTAGGCAGCCGGGAGGTCATGCGCGAGCAGCTGGAGCATCTGACCCACCTCGGAGCCCAGTCGCACATCACCGTGCAGGTCCTCCCCCACGACGTGGGGGCTCACCCGGGTGTCTCGGGACAGTTCGCGCTGCTCGAGTTCGCGGACGCCGCCGACGCGAGCGTGGTGTATTTGGAGAGGTTCACCAGCGATCTCTATCTGGAGAAACGATCCGACGCCAGGATCTACAGCGGTATGTATGCGCACCTGCAGGCCCAGGCGCTGAGCCCGGACAGTACCCGGAATTTCATCAACGATGCCATCAAGGCGTACGTCGGCACGGAATTCTGGCGAGACGACCGCATGCCGTCCTCGTCGACCCTGTGAGCGCCGTGCGGTAGGCATCCTGACATCGAGGACCGAGCCCCTGGACGACGTGTCCAGGGGCTCGGCTTCGGGTCCTGTCGAGACCGATCGGTCAGAGGCGTGATGCCGTCACGCCTGCCATGTGCCGGCTAGTCCTGTCGAGTCGCTGTACCTCGGCGGGTTCTCCTCATCGCGAAGAGGGCCGAGCCTCCGGCGAATGCCAGCACGGCCGCGGACGCGGCCATGATGCCGGTCCTGCTGCTCGTGCCGGTAGCGGCGAGGTCGGGCGAAGCCGCCTTCGGCTGCTGGCCGGTGGCGGCGCTCACGTGGGCGAAGTTGACGGTCTTGGCCGTGTGGCCGGGAAGCACGTGGCCCAGGGCATCGTCGAAGCCGCCCGGCAGGAAGTCGGCCCACGGGGGCTTGCCCTGGTCGTGGTTGTCGTGACCGTGGCCGGGATTGCCCTGGTCGTGGTCGTCGCGACCGTGACCGTGCTCGCCCTCGTCGTCGTGGTCGTGGTCGTGGTCGTCGCGACCGTGTTCGCCCTCGTCGCCATCGTGGTGGCCGTGGTGGCCGTGGTCGTGATCGCCCGAGTCACCGCTTTCGCCCTTGTCGCCGCGAGGCCCCTTCGGTCCGGCGGGTCCGGCGGGTCCGGCAGGTCCGGCAGGTCCTGCGGGTCCGGCAGGCCCTGCGGGTCCGGCAGAACCAGTGGGTCCAGGTGCTCCGGGGGCGCCGGGTGCGCCAGGGCTGCCGGTGGGTCCAGGTGCGCCGGGTGCTCCGGGTGCGCCAGGGCTACCGGTAGGTCCAGGTGCGCCAGGGGCTCCGGGTGCTCCGGGGCTGCCGGTCGGTCCGGGTGCACCGGGCGCTCCAGGTGCTCCGGGGCTGCCGGTAGGTCCAGGTGCTCCGGGTGCTCCGGGGCTGCCGGTGGGTCCGGGCGCTCCAGGCGCTCCAGGTGCGCCAGGTGCTCCGGGGCTGCCGGTAGGTCCGGGTGCGCCGGGTGCTCCGGGGGCGCCAGGGCTACCGGTCGGGCCAGGCGAGCCGGTGGGGCCGGGGGATCCCGTCGGTCCGGGCGAACCCGTCGGGCCGGGAGACCCGGTCGGCCCGGGAGGTCCAGGCGGGCCGACGGCGCAGTCCGGCCTCGTAATGGTGTTGTTGTCCATCGTGACCGCGGCATTACGCGCCAGGGCGCGGCCTTCGATCACGGCGCTGTTGTTCAGCGTGATGGACTGCATGGCCAGGATGGTGCCCTTGAACTGGGTGGTCGTGCCGAGGGTGGCGGAGCTGCCCACCTGCCAGAACACGTTGCAGGCGTTCGCTCCGTTGATGAAGGCCACGGAACTCGACGAAGCCGTGGTCAGGGTCGTGGGGATCCGGAAGATGAAGACGGAGTTGGGGTCGTTCTGGCCGTCGAGGGTGACCGTCCCGGTGAGTTGCAGGGACGGCGGGGTCGCCGGGGCCGTGTAGACGCCGGGCCCCAGCGTCAGTCCGCCGATCTCGTCCGAAGCGAGAATGGTCCCGGGCCCCCGGCCTGCCGCGTCGTCGTAGGCGACGACGAGGTCGGACTTCGCCTGAGCGGCGGCGGCGTTGGGGGCTACGCGCGTCACTCCGTTGACGGTGCCGGGCGGGAAGCCGGTCACCGACGTGCCCGGATAGAGGCCCACGTCGCCGTTGACGACGGTGGGATTCGTGTTGGTGACCGTCGAACCGGCCAGGACCCCGTAACTGGCGGTGGTCCCCAGCAACACGGGGGCTTCAGCGGCGTGGGCGAGGGTCGGGATCAGGGCGGCCGACGCCAGGAGCGTTGCGGGGAGCAGGGCAAAGGCTCCCCGTTTGAGCAGACTGCGTTGAGGGCTTGTGTCGGGTGGAGCCGACCGGATGACATCCAATGCCATAGCAGGACCTTTCTCGTTGCTGGTCAGGGCCGCCGGCCCGCTACCTGTGCCGACACGCAGGCTCACACCGAGCAGGGGACGCAGATCGGCTCCGTGCCAGATGTGGTGATGGGTCGTCACGCGGGAGCATTCCCGCATATTTCGCCGTGATAGACCGCAAATAGGAAAAAGCGTCTGCATGAGTGACGGGGTGTCAGGAAAGTGCATGCCTCGTACGTCTGTGCGCATGTGCTGCGTCGTCAAGCCGGGAGCACGGCCACGGGCGCGAGGGGCTGGGCGACGGCCGTAGTAGAGGTGATCCGCGCTGAGAACGGCGAGGTCGCTGGTGAGCGCGCCTGCCGCCTGGCACCGCGCCGCCATGCCGGTGACCTCGTGGTGCGCCTGCTGCGCGGTACCCGGATTGCCCGGAAGGTTGGTCCTGAAGGGGGCCCAGCGGCGGGCGGGTCAGGGCATCAGGTGCGATCGGGGACGGAAGCGTGAAGAGGACCGGTAGTGCACGCAAGCAGGCGCTGTTCACCATCGTGCGCGCGCTGGTGTCAGCGGGGGTCCTCGTCGCCGTCTACTACCTGCTGCCGCTGGGTTCGGCCTTCACCACCACCACCGTCCTCGCGCTCGCCGGTGGTATCGCGGCGGTGGCGCTGCTCCTGGCCTGGCAGGTCAGCCGGATCACGCGGTCCCCGTGGCCCGGGCTGCGGGCCATCGAGGCACTGGCGGTGACCCTCCCGGTCGTCGTGCTGCTGTTCGCGACGGCCTACTGGCTGATGGAGGACGGTGCGCCCGGCAGCTTCAGCGAGGCCCTGTCGCGGACTGACGCGCTGTATTTCTCCATGACCGTGTTCAGCACGGTCGGGTTCGGGGACATCACCGCGCGCAGCCAGCCGGCCCGGCTGCTCACCACGGGGCAGATGACGATCAATTTCCTGCTGATCGGCGTGGCGGCCCGGCTCCTGATGAACGCGGTTCAGGAAGGAAGACGCCAGCGGAACCGGCCGCCGGCCGACGGTGACACCGCCACACCCGGCGACGGGTGACCCCGTCGCGGGCGGAGAGACGGCCGCTCTGCCGACAGGATGCGGTCTGCGGGGTGGGCCAGCATGCTGGAAGGGACGGAACACGGCGGAAGGAGCCTCTATGTCCATGATGGACAAGCTCAGGCACATGCTGAAGGGCCACGAGGAACAGGCCGGGCAGGGCATCGACAAGGCCGGTGACCTCGTCGACGAGAAGACCCAGGGCAAGTACAGCAGCCAGGTCGACACCGCCCAGGACAAGCTCAAGGAGCAGCTGGGAACCGACCGCCCGGAGGACAACCCGCCGCCGCGGTAGGCGTGCGGGAGCGGTACCGGCGGTTTCCTCTTCCTTCCGAGTCGCATGCCCGAAGGGGCGCCCCTCAGCGGGGCGCCCCTTCGGCGTGACCGGGCGGTCTTGGTTCTTCCGGGTGGTGTTTGTCGGAAAAG
This sequence comes from Streptomyces sp. NPDC059564, assembly GCF_042735575.1. Lineage (NCBI taxonomy): Bacteria > Bacillati > Actinomycetota > Actinomycetes > Kitasatosporales > Streptomycetaceae > Streptomyces > Streptomyces sp. NPDC059564. Next base: position 166,521 of record NZ_JBHWBP010000001.1, read on the forward strand.
CGGCGCGGGTGGTGGGGGCGGTGCGGTTGCGGCCACATCATGACGAATGTATGCAGATCCGCCCGTCGGAACATCGCGAAATGAGGTACTCGTCATGACCCACCGCAGCAGCGTCACGTCGATCTGGACCACCGTCCTCGCCGCGCTCGTGGCCCTCCTGGCCGCTCTCGGCTTCGGCGGAAAGGCGGCCCCGGTCGCCGCTGCCGCCGCCGTCGCCACTCCGATGGTCCCCGCCGCGCGACGGACGGCTCCGGTGGCGCGCCGGACGTGGAGGGCGATGATGCGGGGTGGTTCGCTCCCGCCGACCATCAAGCAGCGGATCCGCGCCGAGGCCCACGGCAAGACCCCGTCCGTTCGTAGCTCGGCCACCGCGGCAGCCGCCGACGCCGACGCCGTACGTGGTGCGGGTACGGGTTCCGATGCGGGTTCCGGTGCGGGTGTCGTGAGCGCCCTCGGAAGTGGTGCGGAGCGGCGGCAGCTGGCGCTGGCCGCGTAGGAGCCGGGAGCAGGCGGAGCCGGCGGGGAAGGCAGAGCCGGCCGGTCAGCAGGGCCGTGGGAAAGACGGAGCAGACGTAGGAGCGCAGGCGCTGGAGCCCGGTCGTCGTGGCCGTGGATCGCGCTGCGGAGTGCCCCCGGGAGTGGGGCACGGTGGGATGGCCCCGGCGGGCGCCGGGGGCGTGCAGGGGGCGTGAAGCTTGGTACGGCAGGGCCGCAGGGCCGGGAGACGGTGGGGTTCCCGGGCGACGCGGCCCTCTTCGGCATGTCCGGGACAGGCCGGTTTGGTGGAACGTTTCAGCCCTGGCGCGGCACGGCTTTCGCCCGAGTCGGGGGCGCCGGAGTGGGGCGGCAGAGGCGCATACGAGGTTTATCCGATGTTGGTCATGCTTGCGGGGGAATAGCAGGCTCCGGGATGGTTCGCCGGGGATTCGGTGGGCAACTCTGGACTCGCGACGTCGTCCGCAACACGGAACGACCGAGGCGGTCGGCCAACTGCCTTGGGATTCACCCGACTTCGGTTTTCTGGAGGATTCAGACATGGCAAGCATCCGTACCGCCCGCGTCATCGCCGCTGTCGCCGCTCTCCCCCTCGCCGTCGCCCTCTTCGGCGGCGTGGCCTCGGCCGACAACGGCTCGTTCGCGAACGACGGATCGAATGCGAGCGTCGCGAGCATCGTCGGCAGTGGTGTGGGCGGCAACAACCACGGCAACTCCTCCACCTCGCAGCAGGTGGCCACCGGCTCCGGTGCGTCGAACCAGAACAACACCGCGCAGGTCAACGGCTCGGCCTTCACGGCGATCCACCAGGCCAACACGAACCTCGCGGTGAACTTCCACCCCTGGTGGTAGATGCCTCCTGAACCGCGCTGACCACTGAGGGCGCCCGTACGACCGGACCGGCTGGGGTCCGGTCGTGCGGGCGCCCTTCCGCGTGCTGCGCCGCTCCGCCTCCCGACCTTGACATCCACGGGGAATCTGACGGACAGTCAGGTTCACTCGTCCGATGCGATGCCGGGAGGCCAGTGCCGTGCACCTCGCCCCGTCCGAAGGCCAGTTGAGGCTGCGCGCCGAACTGCGGGAGTACTTCCGGAAGCTGCTGCCGGACGGGCCGCCCGAGGACCCGGCCGCCCAGCGCGCCCTGCTGCGCCGCATCGGCGCCGACGGACTGCTCGGCATCGGCTGGCCCGCCGAGTACGGCGGCCAAGGGCGCGGCCCCGACGAGCAGTTCGTGTTCTTCGACGAGGCCTACCGGGCCGGGGCCCCCGTCTCCATGGTCACCCTCAACACCGTCGGCCCCACCCTCATGAAGTACGGGACCGAGGAACAGAAGGCCTACTTCCTCCCCCGCATCCTCCGCGGCGAGATCGTCTTCGCCATCGGCTACTCGGAACCCGAGGCCGGCACCGACCTCGCCTCGCTGCGCACCCGCGCGGTCCGCGACGGCGGGGACTGGCTGATCGACGGGCAGAAGATCTTCACGTCCAACGCCCAGAACGCGGACTGGATCTGGCTCGCCTGCCGCACCGACCCGGAAGCCCCCAAGCACAAGGGCATCTCCATCATCCTGGTGCCCACCGACAGCCCCGGCTTCGCCTGGACCCCCATCGACACGGTCGGCGGCCTCACCACCACCGCGACCTACTACGACGGCATCCGCGTCCCCCCGGGCAGCCTCGTCGGCCCCGAACACGGCGGCTGGGGCCTGATCACCAACCAGCTCAACCACGAACGCGTCGCCCTCGCCGCCATCGGCATGCAGGCCGAGGACTTCTACGACGCGGCGCTCTCCCACGCCCGGACCCCCGACCCCGCCACCGGCGAGCGGCCCGCCGACCGGCCCTGGGTGCGGTCCCGGCTCGCCGAGGCCCACGCCCGCCTGGCCGCCGTACGCCTCCTCAACTGGCGCCTCGTCCAGGACGTGGGCGCCGGCACCCTCGCCCCGGGCGACGCGAGCGGGGTGAAGTTCCTCGGCACCGAGTCCACCGTCGAGGTGTACCGGATCTGCCAGGAGGTGGTGGGCGAGGAGGCCCTCGTACGAGGACCCGGCCCCCGGGCCTTCGCGGGCGGCGAGCTGGAGCGGATGAACCGGGCCGCCCAGATCAACACCTTCGGCGGCGGGGTCAGCGAGGTCCAGCGCGAGATCGTCGCCATGATGCGGCTCGGCATGAAGGGGAGGAAGCGATGACGACCGCAGGGGACACCGCAGGGGACACCACCGGGGACACCGCCGGGGACACCGCCGAGGACACCCTGTTCCACGCACGGCTCAAGGCCTTCGAGGGACGCCCCGCCGCCACCGCCGGCCGGGCCAAGGACGCGGTGAACGAGCCGATGATCCGCCACTGGTGCGAGGCGATGGGGGACACCAACCCCGCCTACACCGGCCCGGACGCCGTCGCCCCGCCCACCATGCTCCAGGCCTGGACGATGGGCGGGCTCTCCGGCCACACCGGCCGCACCTCCGCCTACGACGAGCTCCTCGCGCTCCTCGACGGCGCGGGCTGCACCTCCGTCGTCGCCACCGACTGCGAGCAGGAGTACCTGCGCCCGCTGCGCCCCGGGGACACGGTGACCTTCGACGCCGTCATCGAGTCGGTCTCGCCGCGCAAGACGACCAAGCTGGGCACCGGGCACTTCGTGACCACCCGGATGGACGTCCACGCGAACGGCGAGCTCGCCGGGACGCACCGCTTCCGGATCCTCAAGTACGCCCCGGGACCCACCAGGAAGCCGCAGCCGAAGCCCCAGCGCCCCCGCCCCGTGATCAACCGCGACAACCAGGGCTTCTGGGACGGGGTCCGCGAGCACAAGCTGCTGGTCCAGCGCTGCACCGCCTGTGCCACCCTGCGCTTCCCCTGGCTGCCCGGCTGCCACGCCTGCGCCTCCCCCGACTGGGACACCGTCGAGGCGAGCGGCGCCGGGACGGTCTTCAGCTACGTCGTCATGCACCACCCGCCCTTCCCGGCCTTCGACCCGCCGTACGCGGTGGCCCTCGTCGAGCTCGCCGAGGACGTGCGCATGATCGCCAACATCACCGGCGTCCCCTACGACAAGGTGCGCATCGGTCTGCCCGTCCAGCTGGAGTTCCTGCGCGTCGACGACACGCTCGTACTCCCCGTCTTCCGCGGAGAGGCGGGCTGACGTGGACTTCCACCCCACCGAGGAACAGGCCGAGGCCGCCGGCCTGGCCGCCCGGATCTTCCACGACCTGGCCACCCACGAACGCCTCGCCGCGGCGGGCACCGGCAGCGACGCCGAGCTGTGGAAGGCCCTCACCTCCGCCGGACTGATCGCCGCCGTGGAGGAGGTCGGCCTCCTCGGACTGGTCCTGCTGCTGGAGGAACAGGGCCGCACCACCGCGCAGGTCCCGTACGCCGCCACCTGCGCGTACGGCGTCCTGCCGGTGGCCGCGCACGGCAGTGCCGCCCAGCGCGCCGCCCTGCTGCCCGCCCTGGGCTCCGGCGAGGCCGTCGCCACCGGCGCCTTCCCGGCCCGCGGCCGGATCACCGCCACGCGTGAGGGCCGCCTGACCGGCACCGCGCCCGCCGTGCCCTGGCTGCGCGACGCCACGCACGTCCTGGTCCCGGACGCCGACCGGGTGCTGTGGCTCGTACGGACGGACGCGCCCGGGGTGGTGACGGAGCCGGTGGAGACGACCGCCCCGTGGTCGGCGGGCCGGCTCACCCTGACCGGCGCCCGGGCGGAGCGGCTCGGAGATGACGAAGCGGTCGACGAAGCGGCCGACGAAGCCGACGACGGCCCCTACGGCCACGTCCTCGCCGCCGCCCGCACCGCCTTCGCGGGCCTCCAGGCGGGCGTCTGCGCCGGTTCGCTGGCCCGCGCCGTCGAGTACACCTCCACCCGCGAGCAGTTCGGCCGGCCGCTGTCCACGAACCAGGGCGTCATGCTCCGCGCGGCCGACGCGTACATGGACACCGAGGCGATCCGGGTCACCGCGTACGAGGCGGCCTGGCGCATCGACCAGGGGCTCGGCGCGCGCGAGCACGCCCTCACCGCGGCCTGGTGGGCCTCGGAGGCGGGCAAGCGGGTTGTCCACACGGGCCAGCACCTGCACGGAGGCATGGGCGCCGACCTGGACCACCCCGTCCACCGGCACTTCCTGTGGGGACGCCAGCTGGACGCCTACCTGGGCTGCGGCAGCGAACTGCTGGCCGAGCTGGGCGACACCCTCGCCACGACCGAACAGGAGGAGAGCGCATGAACCTCGGCGACGCACTGCCCCCGCTGGAGATCCCCGTCACCCGCACCCTGATCGTCGCGGGCGCCATCGCCTCCCGCGACTACCAGGACGTGCACCACGACGCGGAACTCGCCCGCGAGAAGGGCTCCCCGGACATCTTCATGAACATCCTGACCACCAACGGCCTGGTCGGCCGGTACGTGACCGACCACCTCGGCCCGCACGCCGTCCTGCGCAGGGTCGCCATCCGCCTGGGCGCCCCCAACTACCCGGGCGACACGATGACCCTCACCGGCACCGTCACCGCCCTCGACGGGGACACGGCCGAGATCCGGATCGTCGGGGCCAACCGGATCGGCCACCACGTCACCGGTACCGTGACCGTCACCCTGGGGGCCGGCGCATGAGCGTCCGCACCCGCGACGGCCTCGGCGGCCGCGCCGCCATCGCCGGCATCGGCGCGACGGAGTTCTCCAAGGACTCCGGCCGCAGCGAACTCAAGCTCGCCGTCGAAGCGGTCCACGCCGCCCTCGACGACGCCGGGCTCACCCCCGCCGACGTCGACGGCCTGGTCACCTTCACCATGGACACCAGCCCCGAGATCACCGTCGCCCAGGCCGCCGGCATCGGGGACCTCTCCTTCTTCTCCCGCATCCACTACGGGGGCGGCGCGGCCTGCGCCACCGTCCAGCAGGCCGCCCTCGCCGTCGCCACCGGGGTCGCCGAGGTCGTGGTCTGCTACCGCGCCTTCAACGAGCGCTCCGGACGCCGCTTCGGCTCCGGGGTCCAGCAGCGCGAACCCTCGGCGGAGGGCGCGGCCCTCGGCTGGGCCCTGCCCTGGGGGCTGCTCACCCCCGCCTCCTGGGTGGCGATGACCGCCCAGCGCTACCTGCACACCTACGGCCTGACCCCCGAGGCCTTCGGGCACGTCGCCGTCACCGGCCGCAGGCACGCGGCGAACAACCCCGCCGCGTACTTCCACGGCAAGCCCATCACCCTCGCCGACCACGCCGCGTCCCGCTGGATCGTGGAGCCGCTGCGGCTGCTGGACTGCTGCCAGGAGACGGACGGCGGCCAGGCGATCGTCGTCACCACCGCCGAGCGGGCCCGGGACCTGCGGCAGCGGCCCGCCGTGATCACCGCCGCCGCCCAGGGGGCCGGCCGCCGCCAGGAGGCGATGACCTCCTTCTACCGCGACGATCTCACCGGACTCCCGGAGATGGACGTGGTCGCCCGCCAGCTCTGGCGCACCAGCGGGCTGCGGCCCTCGGACGTCGACGTCGCCATCCTCTACGACCACTTCTCCCCCTTCGTCCTCATGCAGCTGGAGGAGTTCGGGTTCTGCGGCCCCGGCGAGGCCGCGGACTTCGTCGCCGCCGACGCGCTCCCGCTCAACACGCACGGCGGGCAGCTCGGGGAGGCGTACCTGCACGGGATGAACGGCATCGCCGAGGCCGTCCGCCAGCTGCGCGGCACCTCCGTCAACCAGGTCCCCGGGGCCGGGAACGTCCTGGTCACGGCCGGGACCGGGGTTCCGACCTCCGGACTGGTCCTGGGAGCCGACGCCTGACCGGGGTCCCGGGCCGCGCCCGCCTCCTCCACCTACAGGAGGTGGGGCGCGGCTCCGTCCTACAACCTGAGATGGACCCTTCTGCGGCACCTGCGGCCGATCCCACGGGCGCCGACCGCTTCTAGCGTGGAGCCATGACCACGCCTGTGTGCACACTCGCCTCGAACCCGACGCCGTACCCGTCGTTCTCGGCGTACGTCCGGACCCGCGGTTCGGTCCTGATGCGCACCGCACGGTCCCTCACCGCCAACCCCTGCGACGCCGAGGACCTGCTCCAGACGGCCCTCGCCAAGACCTACGTCGCCTGGGACCGCATCGAGGACCACCGCGCCCTGGACGGGTACGTCCGGCGGGCGCTGGTCAACACCCGGACCTCCCAGTGGCGCAAGCGCAAGGTCGACGAGTTCATCTGCGACGAGCTCCCGGAGAGCGAGGAGCCGCCCGCCTCCGACCCCGCGGAGGCCCAGGCGCTGCGCGACGCGATGTGGCGCGCGGTGACCCGGCTGCCCGACCGGCAGCGGGCGATGGTCGTCCTGCGCTACTACGAGGACCTCAGCGAGGCGCAGACCGCCGAACTGCTCGGGGTCTCGGTCGGGACGGTCAAGAGCGCCGTCTCCCGCGCACTGGGCAAGCTCCGCGAGGACCCGGAGCTGACCCCGGTCCGCTGACCCGCCCCCGCGATGTTTCACGTGAAACAGTGACCGGCCCCGCTCTTTGTACCTCCGGGTAGTGACATACCACTTGGTACGTGCGCAGAATCTTCCCAATTATCGCGACGGAGCGATAGTGCCCACCGGGAGGACGCCCGTGCTCAGCACCATGCAAGAAGTACCGCTCAACATCAGCCGGATTCTGGAGCATGGCCGGAGGGTCCACGGCACGTCGACCGTGACGACGTGGACCGGTGAGGCGGAGCCCCACCGCCGGACATTCGCCGAGATCGGCGACCGCGCCGCACGGCTCGCCAACGCCCTTCGCGATGAGCTGGGCGTCGAGCCCGGAAGTGTTCTGGCGACACTGATGTGGAACAACGCGGAGCACGTGGAGGCGTACTTCGCGATCCCGTCCATGGGCGCGGTCCTGCACACGCTCAACCTGAGGCTGCCTCCCGAGCAGCTGGTCTTCATCGTCAACCACGCCGCCGACCGGGTGGTGCTGGTCAACGGGACCCTGCTGCCGCTCCTGGCCCCGCTGCTGCCGCACCTGCCGACCGTCGAGCACGTCGTGGTCGCGGGCGTCGGCGACCGCTCCGCCCTCGACGGACTCGACGTACGGGTCCACGAGTACGAGGAGCTGCTGGAGGGCCGCTCCGACCACTACGACTGGCCCGAGCTGGACGAGCGCCGGGCCGCGGCCATGTGCTACACCTCCGGCACCACGGGCGACCCCAAGGGCGTCGTCTACTCCCACCGTTCGATCTACCTGCACTCCATGCAGGTCAACATGACCGAATCGATGGGCCTCACCGACCGGGACACCAGCCTCGTCGTGGTCCCCCAATTCCACGTGAACGCCTGGGGCCTGCCCCACGCCACGTTCATGACCGGCATCAACATGCTGATGCCGGACCGCTTCCTGCAGCCCGCCCCGCTCGCCGAGATGATCGAACGGGAGAAGCCCACGCACGCCGCGGCCGTCCCGACCATCTGGCAGGGTCTGCTGGCCGAGGTCACCGCCCGCCCGCGCGACCTGACCTCGATGAAGCAGGTCACCATCGGCGGCGCGGCCTGTCCGCCCGCCCTGATGGAGGCGTACGACAAGCTCGGCGTCCGGCTGTGCCACGCCTGGGGCATGACGGAGACCTCCCCGCTCGGCACCATGGCGCACCCGCCGGCCGGGCTGAGCGCCGAGCAGGAGTGGCCGTACCGGGTCACCCAGGGCCGCTTCCCGGCGGGCGTCGAGGCCCGCCTCGTCGGCCCCGGCGGCGACCACCTGCCCTGGGACGGGGAGTCCGCGGGCGAGCTGGAGGTGCGCGGCACCTGGATCGCGGGCGCGTACTACGGCGGCGCGGCCGGGGAACCCTCGCGCCCCGAGGACAAGTTCAGCGCGGACGGCTGGCTGAAGACCGGGGACGTCGGCGTGATCAGCCCCGACGGGTTCCTCACCCTGACCGACCGGGCCAAGGACGTCATCAAGTCCGGCGGCGAGTGGATCTCCAGCGTGGAGCTGGAGAACGCGCTGATGGCCCACCCCGAGGTGGCCGAGGCGGCGGTCGTCGCCGTCCCGGACGACAAGTGGGGCGAGCGCCCGCTGGCCACGGTGGTCCTCAAGGAGGGCGCCACGGTGGACTACGAAGGGCTGCGCGCGTTCCTCGCCCGGTCGGTCGCCAAGTGGCAGCTGCCGGAGCGCTGGACGCTCGTGACGGCGGTGCCGAAGACGAGCGTCGGCAAGTTCGACAAGAAGGTGATCCGCAAGCAGTACGCCGACGGCGCCCTGGACGTCACCCTCCTCGCCTGATCAGCCGCGCGTGAGCCATGCCCGCAGCAGCCTGCTGACCGCGGGCATGGCCACGTAGGTCATCAGGGTGCTGAAGACCACCGCGAAGGCGGCGGTCCGCAGCACGAAGTTCACGTCCACCAGGTACGGACCGAGCACCGCGTTGCCCGCCAGCGAGATCGGGAAGATGGCCAGCCCCGAGCTGATCGCCATCTTCCAGCGCGGCGGCGCGGGCCGGGTCGTACCCGGCTTGGCGAACCAGGTCTCCATGCCCTGCAGTTCGCGCCGGGCTATCTCGGTGTGGTGGTGGCCGAGGCAGTTGGAGAACCACTGCGCCCGCTCCGGGGAGTCCTGCCAGCGCTGGAACGCGGCCTGGTCGCGGAAGCGGTGGACCAGGAACCACGGCCCGCCCCGCGCCGAGGGCCGGAACAGCCCGTACCCGAGGTGGCCGGGGAAGCCCGCGGCCGTCTCCAGGATCCCCTGGGCCCAGGCCTCGAAGTTCTCCTCGTGCCCGGGCTCCACCTGCCGCGCGATCAGCAGGTTCACCTCTCCGTTGTCGGCGGGGACGCTCTGCTCGGACGTGTGGGTGATGGCCATCGGGCCAGGATGACTAGTTGGTCCCGATCTTGGCCAGCAGGTCCACGATGCGGCCCTGTACGTCCGCCGTGGTGGCCCGTTCTGCGAGGAACAGCACGCTCTCGCCGGAGGCCAGCCGCGGCAGCTGGGCCGGTTCGATCCCGGCGGTCGTGTAGACGACCAGCGGGGTGCGGTTCAGCTGCCCGTTGGCGCGCAGCCAGTCCACGATCCCGGCCCGCCGCCGCCGTACCTGCATCAGGTCCATGACGACCAGGTTGGGCCGCATCCGGGTGGCCAGTTCCACGGCGTCGGTATCGGCACCCGCCCGCGCGACCTGGAGGCCGCGCCGCTCCAGCGCGGCGGTCAGCGCGGTGGCGATCTCGTCGTGCTCCTCGATCAGCAGCACCCGGGAAGGGTGCTGCTCGCTGTCGCGGGGCGCGAGCGCCTTGAGCAGCACGGCCGGATCGGCACCGTACGCGGCCTCGCGCGTGGCGTGGCCCAGCCCGGCCGTCACCAGTACGGGGACCTCGGCGGCCACCGCTGCCTGGCGCAGGGACTGCAGGGCGGTCCGGGTGATCGGACCGGTCAGCGGGTCGACGAACAGCGCGGCGGGGAACGCCGCGATCTGCGCGTCGACCTCCTCGCGGGAGTGCACGATCACCGGGCGGTAGCCGCGGTCGCTGAGCGCCTGCTGCGTCTGCGCGTCCGGCGCGGGCCACACCAGCAGCCGGCGCGGGTTGTCCAGCGGCTCGGGCGGCAGCTCGTCGTCCACGGGGCGCGGTACGGGCCGGTTGACCACCTCGACGGCACCGCCGGGTCCGTCCAGCGGCTCGGGACCCTCGGCGGAGCCCGCCTCGGGGGCCCCTATGGCGAAGGCGCGCCCCTGGGGGGCCGGTTCGGAGAGCCTGCGCCGCCGGCCGGAGCCGGACCCGCCGCCGTTCGTGGCGTTGGGATCGACGCTGATGCCCTGGCCCAGGGTGCCGAGCGCGCGCACGCTGATCGGCTGCGCGGCGCCCGCGGGGGTGTCGCCGGGCTGCCGGGCGGCGGGGACCGCTGCGGACCGGCCGACGCCGTCGCTGTCCTCGGGGGCGGTCCGGGCCGCCGGAACGGGCCAGGCGGGCGTCTCGGGCAGCGCACGGCGCCGCCCGGTCGGGAGAACGGGTTCGGCGGGGTCGGCGGCCGGGGCCGGGGGCGTCTGCGGCCCGTCGGCGGCGGGCGCGCCGAGGACCCGGCGTGCCCGGCGCCCGCCCGGCCCGTCGGAGTCGTCGGCCTCGGCGGAAGCGGAACCGGAAGCGGAAGCGGGGGCGGCGGGGGCCGGAGGCGCGATGGGGCCCGAAGCGGAAGCGGGCGGCGCGGCGGGCGGCTGCGGGACGGCCGGATTCGGCCCGGCGGGCAGCGCGAAGCCGCCCTCG